>SZPB01000011.1 GCA_030263535.1 Cytophagia bacterium CHB2 | reverse complement strand
GGCTATGGTGGAATTTCAGCGGGAAATTCGCCTTTCTGCTGGATGGCGACGCGCTGGCTGCGCCGCAGGGCCGCGCCGAGGACGTTCTCGCCGCGCTGACGGCGCAAGTGAGCGATCGCCTCGATCTCAAATTCGGATACCGCATTCTCGAAGGCGGGGCGGATAACGACGAAGTCTATACGTTCGCGTTGTTTCATTATGCGGCGGTGGGCGTGGTGATGCGTTTGTAGTTGAAATACAAAATCGGGGTATCTCTTCTTTCTCAATCGGCGAGGCCTACTTGCGCGCGCAATTCAGCTATTCTTCCATCGTTCCGGCGCCGTTGGGAAAAGTTTGGGCGCTCTATCCCGACGCCAACAGCATCAACAAAATCAGCCCGCCATTTGCGCGGGTGAATTTCGCGCGCCTCGACCTGCCGCTGCGCGCCGGCGCGGAAATTATTCTTGCCGACAAATATTCCCCCCCCAAAAAAAATCGCTGGCATACGAAAATCGAGGCGTTCGCGGGCAGATATTTTGCTTATCGTCACCGCCGGACTATGATTCTGTTATAAAATTAAAAGCGCGATGAAACTTTACCGATGACATCGTACTTGTGAACAAATTTGGGTGCGCAACAAATTGGAAGAGATATTCGATTTTCGACGGGAAAATCCCGCTGCGAGCTAGAAAGAATCAACTCGACGACGCGCGCCAACGTGCGAAAATCCGTGAGCATGGCCAGCTTGACCGGGAAATTTTAGTTTCTTGACTTGAGTCAAGGTTTTTCACGGGGACATTCCGTATTTTTTATCAAAACAAAAAAGAAACTCAAATGCCATATATTATCACAGAACCTTGCATTGGCCTCGTCGATGGCACCTGCCGCGACCTTTGCCCGGTCAATTGCATTTATCTGCCGGAAGAAACTCGATTGCCGCACGATCTCCGGCTCAACAAGATGTATGTGAATCCCGGAGAGTGTATCGAATGCGACGCCTGTCGTGACATTTGTCCGGTGGGCGCGATTTATCGCGAAGATCAGGTGCCGCAACAGTGGCAAGCTTATGTTGCGGCGGAATATGCCGCATTTGTGTGAGGCAAAATGTTCGAGCCAAGTCGCGTCTTAACGCCTGCTTGCCTTGAACAGGCTTGTTGCTAGGCGCGGCTGTTAAGCCAGACCTTAATCATCGACCAAAAACAAGGAGACGCAATGACGACATTTCAAATTCACAACACCGTGGGAGAGATTGTGGCGCGCCAACCGGCGCTTTCTCGCGCGTTTGAAGCAGCGGGAATCGACTACTGTTGCGGCGGCAAGAAAACGCTGGAGGAGGCGTGCCGCAAGAAAGGGATCGACCCGCAAACGTTTCTGGTCACGTTGGCAAAATCCGCAGCCGCTGCGGAGCAGCCGATTGTCGATGCCGCGGCCATGTCGCTCACGGGTTTGGCCGATCACATCGAACAGACGCATCATACCTATTTGCGCTCCGAACTACCTCGCCTGAACGCGATGACGCAAAAAGTGGCGTCGGTTCACGGTGAAAATGAGCCCCGTCTTTGGCAAGTGCGAGAAACGTTTGTTGCATTGTTCGAAGAATTATCAAGTCATATGATGAAGGAAGAACGCATTTTGTTTCCCATGGTGCGCGAAATCGAGGCGAGCGCCACGGCTCCGAGGTTCCACTGCGGCTCCCTTGCCAACCCCATTCGCCAGATGGAGGCAGAGCATGACCAGGCCGGTTCGGCGCTGGAACGAATGCGCGAACTCACCGACGATTACACGCCGCCGGATTGGGCGTGCAACACCTATCGTGCCATGCTGGATGCCCTGGCGCGGCTTGAACGCGATATGCATCAACATGTCCACAAGGAAAACAATGTGCTTTTCCCGCGCGCGCTGGTGATGGAACGCGAGAAAACTGTCGGAGTCGATGCGCAACAATATGCCGGTTGAGCGCCCGCAAGCCGCCAACCGCGGTTTGAGGCGAACAGGCGCGAATCAAAGCTCGCGTGAATTCGCTTTATTAAGGTATCACAACAGAGGAGCAAAAAAATCATGCAGAACAAAAATTTACTCGCGCGTTTTGCTGGATTAGCTGCCTGGTTTATGGCATTGTCTTTCGGAACCAACAGCGTCTTCGCCCATTGCGATGCGCTGGATGGCCCGGTAATCAAAGCTGCGCAAAAAGCGCTGGAGACCGAGAATGTCAATTTCGTGTTGATTTGGGTGCAGCCGAAGGACGAAGCAGAAATCAGGGGTGCATTTGAGCAAACAGTGAACGTTCGAAAACTCAACGCGGAAGCGAAACAACTTGCGGATATGTACTTCTTCGAGACATTGGTTCGTGTTCATCGCGCCGGTGAAGGCGCGCCGTACACCGGTTTGAAGCCCGCCGGACTCGATCGCGGCCCCGCCATTCCTGCCGGCGACAAGGCGCTCGAAACTGGCTCAGCAGAGCCGCTGTTCAAATTGCTCAGCGAGATGATGCACAACGGTTTGCAAGAAACGTTCACCACAGCCAAGGCCAAAAAGAATTTCAACCAAGATGATGTGAAGGCCGGACGCGAGTATGTACAAGCCTACGTGACCTTCATTCACTATGTTGAAGGCCTCTACACTGCGGCAAGGAAAACCGGAGTTGGGCATGCGCACGAAACGAATCCTCTCGGCATGCCGGACGAAAAGCATTGAGGTCAAGCCATGGCAACCAAAGAACAAATTCTGAAAAAATTGCAGTCCGTGCCTTATCCCGGCTATAGCCGCGATATTGTGAGCTTTGGCCTGGTGAAGGAAGTACGCGCTTGCGGCAATATGGCGACGCTCAAGCTCGAGCTGGTCACAACTGAAGGAAAGGCGGGAAGCAAATTGCGGCCCTCCATTGAACAGGCGTTGCGCGAGTTGGGGATTACCGAGATTGATTTGCAAATCAACGAAAAGACCACGGCAGAAGCCAACGCTGAAAAACTTGCCGCCCGACAAGCTGCGATGAACAACTCGCTGGCCGGCGTGCAATACAAAATCGCCATTGCCAGCGGCAAAGGCGGCGTGGGCAAATCGACAGTCGCCGTCAATCTCGCCTTTGCTTTGAAGGCGCTCGGCAAAAAAGTCGGCTTGTTGGACGCGGATATTTATGGTCCGAATCTGCCGATGATGCTTGGATTGGAGGGGAAACAGCCGCGCTCCGCAAATCGCAAAATCGTTCCGCTCGAACGCGACGGCGTCAAAGTCATGTCGCTGGGATTCTTGGCGCCGAGTGACACGGCTGTGATCTGGCGCGGGCCACTGGTCAGCCGCGCCATCGAGCAGATGTTGCGTGATGTCGACTGGGGCGAATTGGATTTTCTTCTCCTCGATCTGCCGCCCGGCACAGGTGATGCGCAGCTCACCATTTCGCAGAAACTCGTGCTCACTGGCGCGGTCATCGTTTCGACCCCGCAGCCCGTGGCGTTGAGCGATGCGATGAAAGGCTTGCGCATGTTTCAAAAGGTCAATGTGCCGGTGCTGGGCGTGATCGAAAATATGAGCCGTTTTCTGTGCCCGGATTGCGGCAAGGAGCATGACATTTTCGGTTATGGCGGCGTCCGTGAGGCCGCGCGACGCGAAGGCGTGACGTTTCTCGGCGATATTCCCATCATCGCGGCGGTGCGCGTGGGCGGCGATACCGGCGCGCCCGTGGTTCTCGCGCAGCCCCAGCTCGAAGTGGCCAAGCGCTTTTTGAAAGTGGCGCAGAATGTTCTGGAGGAAGTTGAAGCGCAAGCCGAAGTGGCGCCAAAGCGCTTTGTGTTTTAAATCAAAATCTCATTCATGACCACCCCAAGCAGAAAAGTTTTTTTCATATTCTTCGCCGGATTCTGCATGATGTTGTTGACGGCGGTGACGATCAATTTGGCAATTCACAACTCGGCGAACGTTTCAGCCGCAGGCAACGGCAGCGAGGGCCACGCGTTGATGAAAAAATACGGCTGCTTTTCCTGCCACAAACTGCACGGCACCGGCAGTCGCGTTGGGCCGGTGTTGGATGATATTGGAACCAAGCGCGAGGCGGAATGGCTGGCGCGTTGGATCAAAAACCCCTATGCCATCAAAGGCAACAGTCGCATGCCGCCGTTTTTCTATCTGCCGGATGAGCACATTCGCATTATTGCTGAGTATTTGAGCCAGCAGCGCGGCGAAGCGAATAATCCGAACAACAAGCTTCGATCACAACAGTGACAATTAACAATTGGCCATTCACCTCTCAAAATTGCTAATTACAAATTGCCAATTGTTAATTCTACTCAGGCACATTTGAATTTTGCCCACGAAACGCGCGAAAAACTTTTGTCTATTTCGTGTGTTTAACGGCTCATGCAAGTGCATCTGACGACGTAGAATCAATCCACCAAAATTCTCATGCCCCAAACCGTTCGGTGGTTCATTCGTACCAGCGCCGTTTATCTCGTGCTCACGTTTCTGGCCGGTGCGATTTTTCTTTATCATAATTGGCTGATCGGGCCGGCGCCTCGCGTGTGGGTGATCGTGCATCTGCATATGGGGCTTGCCGGCTGGCTGGTGAACATCGTCATTGGCGTGGGCTTGTGGATGTTTCCCCTCAATAAAGATGCCTTTCCCGACGGCGGCCGTTACACGCTGCCCCTGGCGCGAATCTGCTATTTCGGATTGAATCTGGGTTTGGCTGCCCGTTTGATCTTGGAGCCTCTTTTCAGCTACACGCAAAGCAATTTTGCAGGCGCTTTATTGGCGCTCTCGGGTGTGCCGCAGTTCATTGCGGCATCTATTTTCTTGTACATTGTTTGGAAGCGCGTCAGGCAGGTTGAAGGATTAAAGACAAATCGTTAACAGAACTTCGTCCAGAGTGCGGGTTAAACGGGAAGCAGGTGTTTCAGCTTGGAGGCATAACGCCGGCTCATCATGAACGGCTTTTCAATGCCCTTGACAAAAACCTCCTGCGTATAATTTTTGCATTTTCTCACCTGTTCCACATACTCAAAATTGACGATGGCCGAGCGATGAATCCGCACAAATTGCTTTTCCGGCAGCAGATCTTCCCAATCCTGCAATGTTTTTGAAACCAGCGCGCGGGGTTTGTCGGCGTAAAAAATGTACGAGTAATTGCCCTCAGCGGTAATGCACTTCAACAACGGCAGCTTGATGAATTTCAGCGCGCCGTTGACGATGACATAAAGCACATCATCATAGGCGGCTTTTTTATGCGGCTGTGCCGAACCAAGCTCATTCGAACTCAGCTTTTTAACAGCCTTCGCCAGGCGTTCTTTGCTGATCGGTTTCAGCAAATAGTCGAGGGCATTGACTTCGAAAGCGCGCAGCGCATATTTATCGTAGGCGGTAATGAAAATAATCCGCGCGGCGGTATCAATTTGGTCGAGCAAATCGAAACCCGAAGCGCCCGGCATTTGAATATCCAAAAAAATCACATCGGGAGGATTTTTTTGAATCAGTGGAATGGCTTGGGCGACGTTGGCGGCCTCGCCGATCAGCGTGATTTCCGGATAGCCGGCGAGCATGGTTTTCAGCTCCGAGCGCACCAGCCATTCATCGTCAACGATGAGGGTTTTCAAGGAGAGCATGGAAAGTCAACGGAAGACGTTCGGTTCATTTTGGTGAATTACGGCTTGCCGCAACGATCATTGTAACGCAAATAGGATAAAAAAATAAATGCGCAAATACAACAAGCCGCGGAAAAAATTGCGGCTCATCATAAAAACAAAAAAGCCGCCTCGCCCACTTGGACGAAACGGCTTTTGCTGGCCTGCGCGCCGTGCCCCGGTTCACGCAGCGGGCATAATGATTTTGTTGTTTTCGTTTTGGGTAATATTTTGCGCGATGTTCAAATAAACGTTTTTAATCGTTGTTTCATATTGCCTTTTTTCCCGCCACACGCCCCAATCCCACCATTCCGCGCGTTCGACGCCGTTGAGATGCCACCAGCCCATTTGATTCACATGATCCGCGGCCACGGGAAAATCGTGTTGCATGATGATTTTGGCTGTGCCGTCCTCAGCGACCAAACACTCCTGCCATTTCTGCGAGGTTTTTGACACCAAGCCATCGTTGTCGCCCTCCCGGTCATAGGTGATTTGCCAGGTTTTTTGAAAAGGGAGGAAGGTCAATTCGCGTTTTTGCCAGCCGGCATAGGTTTGATAAATCACCTCGTTCGTGGCCTCGGCCGCGCGCGCTGATTCATTGAATGCCCGGCAGGCCTCCGAGGTCAAACTCTTGAAGCCATCAAGATTGATGACTTTGCGCAGGGTGTCGAGAATTTTTGAAAAGCCGTTTTGCATGAACCAATCGGCCACGCTGGCGCCCAAATGCGGCGTGCCAATTGTCGTCACGCTGGCAACGTAATCCGCCATGTTCTCATCGACGATCATGTGGCGCGCATCCAGGCCGCCCATGCTGTGGCCGATGATATGCACTTTCTGATGGCCGGTATTCGCCAGGATTTTTTGAAGCTCACGCGCGAGATCTTTCGCGCGCGTTTCGACATTAGCGGCAAAACTGACGCTGGTGGTATGAACTTCAAAACCATGCTTGCGCAAGTGGCTGGCAATGCCTTTGAAGTAATGCAGGTGATCGGCCGCCCGGCTGAAATCGTGCAAATTTAATTTGCGGATGATGAAATCGATGAGATAATCTGGCCGCGTAATTCCGTGCGCGAGGATGATGGGATAATTCGGTTTCATGGTTATTTTCTCAAGAAGAAAAATACCACGCTCGACGCAAACAATCCGGCCCAAAGCAGCAGCGGGGCGCCGGCCACAAACGCGATGACGCCGCCGATGATGCACGAGCCGGCCATGAGGCCGCTGCGCAGGCCGATCACCGGACTTTCCGGACGCGGGGCGTTGAAGAGTTGCTGCAAATAGCGCGAGCTTTCGGAAATGAATTCCGGCGCGCGCACCAGAACATCCACCATTTCCGGCAGGCCGCTCATGAATTGCTGGAACAAGCGCATGGGATCGTAATGTTCGCTGTAGATCGCGCGAATATGCCGGCGCGACAGCGCGGGCACATCGAGATTGGGATCGAGTTGCAAGCCCACGCCTTCGAACGTCACCAGGGCTTTGACCATCAACGTCATTTCCACCGGGAAAAAGATGCGGTATTTGCCGCCGATTCGCAGCGAGGCCAGGATGAGTTGCGCCAGGCTCAGGCGGCCATCGGAGGCGCGCAGCAGATAGCGGCGAAATAAATCCGAAACCGAGCGCCTGAAGCCGATGACATCGCCGCCTTCTCCAATGCGCGCCATGGCCGTCAAATACTTTGCCGAGCCTTCGATGTCGCCGTTGACCAGCGAGTAAAAATAATACAACATGCTGAGCTTCATTTTTTCGTCGAAACGGCCCACCATGCCGACATCGATGAATCCCACCTTGGGCCCGGGCAATACAATCAAATTGCCGGTGTGTAAATCGGCGTGAAAAAAGCCGTCGGCATACAACATTTTGATGATGGCGCCGGCGCCGAGATCAATAATTTTTTGGATCTCACTCGAGCTGAATTGGCGGACATGCGGGTCATTCGGCTTCCACCCGTCGAAGTATTCCATGCAAAGAACATCTCGCGAGCTGAGCGCACGATAAATTTTGGGGAAAACCACCTCAGGTTGATGCGCGAAATTGGCGGCGAAGATTTCCGCGTGATCCGCTTCGTAGGTGAGATCGATCTCCCGCTCGGTGTAGGCGCAAAATTCGTTGATGATCATTTCGGGCTGATAGCGCGGAATAAGCTCTTCCAGCAGACGCGCGAGGAGTTGCAGCAGCTTGATATCCGAAAGAATCGCCTCGCGAATGCCGGGCTTGATGACTTTGACCACAACGGTTTCGCCCAGCTTGGTTTTGGCGAGGTGAGTCTGCGCGATGGAGGCAGAGCCGATGGCGCTTTCCTGAATATCCCAAAACAAATCTTCCAGCGGCTTGCCCAGGCTGGCTTCGATGATTTGCCGGACCGCGGCAAAGGGCGCTTCCGGCAGGCGATCCAACAATTGTCTCAGCTCGTCCGTGATCTCCTTCGGCAAAATATCTTCACGAATCGCCATGATCTGGCCGAGCTTGACGTAGGTCGGCCCCAGCATTTCCAGCCGCCGGCGCAACTGCACAGCAAAGGGCCGGTCGCGTAATTCTTTCTTGACGAAGGGCCGCAGCAGGAAGGCCAGCACGCGCGCGCCGGGTGAATTCAAGAATTTGCGTTTGTCAGGGGGGAGGTTGTTGACGTAGGCAAGATGACTGCCTGCGAGCAAGCCGAGCACATGGCGATACAGCAAAAAAAAGCGATGTCCCACTTTCCGGCGATAGGGGCGCGCGTGAACGGCCGTTAAAGGCAACTCACGCAGGGTTGCTGGCGCAATTGGTTTATGATTGGTTCTCTGCCGGAGTTCTGGTTCTTGTTCTGATGAAATCAAGGCAGCATTGGGTGCAGCCGTGTGCGTGGCAGTTTCCATCATCCCTGGCCTGTCAAAACAGAAAAAGCTGTCTTAGCATTGACAGCTTTTTCTGCAAATCTCCGACCTCATAGGCAAGATACTCTGACCACCTTTCCGAGAACGCTAACCGGGCGGTGCTTGGATCAGCTTAAGCATACCCTACAAGTCCTTATGACTCTCACATAAAAACCGTCCGGTTAGCATTTTATGTTCTCGGAGGCTCAAGTAAATATCACATTGTGGTCTTTGCCCGAGGACCGGTTTTTGTCGCATCATCCAATCGGTGAACCAGCGATGCCACGCTTTCGGTTAGTTTGTCGACTTTTTCGGACAAGATTTTCACTTCATCATGCGTGACCTCGCCCGAAGCTTCTGACGGCCCCAAAACTCTCTTGCGGATGAATTCGGCTGCATCATCGAGCCGTGAGAAAATGTCATGCGTGAATTGATCGACTTTCTCGCTGACATACGTCGGGGCCGGATCGCCGTTTTTCTTTGTCGCCATCAAGGGTTTGCCATTTTTCTCAACCAGATCGCGCCCACGTTCCACAAAACGATTGAACATCTTCGCGCCTTCTTTGTCAATCGTTGAAAAAATGCCCAACCCTGCCAGCCAAATCTCACGGGAGGTTTTGGAGATGCCTTCTTGCAGTAATTCCAGTGTGCCTTTGGCCTCGTCGACCAGTTTCTCCATGGGTTTGTGTTCGAAGAGTTCCTTTTCGGATGTCATGACGTTCTCCTTTCCAAGCTTGACCATTCGCTTCGCGCTCATCCTCACGTTGATCTCAGCATCGTCCTCATGCCGAAATCGCCAACACCTTCAATGATCACGACCACATGATGGCATTGCTTGGCGGCACCCTGAAATTTCGTCCGGGCGGCTTTACTGCAAACAGCGTACTACCGTTTACTACCGTTCTACACGCGTTAGGCGTTAGGGTACCATCCGCCCGGACGAGTTTCACATTCCAATTAAACGAACACTGCACCGCCCAGCGTTTTGCAATACTTAGGCCATAAAAGGGCCGGCGAATTTTAAACAGTTTACGTCAAATAAAGCACGCTTCATTTGAACGATTTTCCCAATATCAAGAAAATGACGCTTCCCAATTATCATAATTGACGAACGTTTCCACTTTTTGGCTTTTCTGTGACATTTTGCTCGGCCAAAGCCTTGATGATTTTTTCCAGCGATTCTACCCGCTTTTGCAGTTGCCGCAAATCTTCGGCATGATCGGAGTTAAAAATCTTGTTGATTGAGCTTGGCACCAGCATATCCAACCCATGACGCACTTGTTGAATACCGCCGTCAATGAGATTGCTGCCCACACGAATCAACTCATGCAGCAGATCTTTGGAGAGCGGGTTGCGGCCTTTCTTGCCTTCTTCAAAAATGACTTGGGTTAGGGTTTGTGTGGTAATATCTTCACCATTTGTGTTGTCCACCACTTGAACATCAACACCACTTCGAATCAAGCCAGCGATTTCTTCCAACGAAACATATTGCCGCTCGGTTGTGTCATAGAGTTTTCTGTTCTCGTAGCGTTTGATTACTCGGACCATTGGTTGCTCCAATAATAACACATTGCGTTATAAAAGTCAAGTTAAATTTAACGCATTGCGTAAATTTATTACGCAATGAGACACCAAATGTCGATAGCAAATTTATTGCCTTTTTTGTTAATAAAATTCAAGATCACGAGTGATTATAGCACATTGCGTTATCTAATGCAAGATATTTATGACGCAATGTGTTTTTGCTCAAAGTTGTTTAGCGCTTTCCGAATAAACCAAAATTTTGGGCAGGAGGTTTGAATTGACAAAAAAGCGCTTTGGCGGCTGCCTAAAAGCTATCATCTTGCGAGAAATTTCCGGTTTTGCTTGCGGCGTGATTGTTGCAAATTTGTGCAGAGCAGAATTTTTGCGCCCCGCAGTTTGACGTCGTGTTCATTTTCATAAATTCGATGGCATTTTATCTCTCGCTGACTACGCGGAACGCGCAGAGAAATGAGCCCAAAATCAACAACTCTGTGATCCCGGCAAGCCGGCGTGAGATGACAGATCTCATCGTAATCTTGAGCTTGTGTACTTCGTCGCTCTCTGTTTCAGCAGGAGGTGAAATGGAAAGATATACGATTGCCCTATCTGAAACAGGCATGAATGCGTTGGTGCGGGCAAACCAAAAAATCGTCGCGCAGCGTTTTGATCGCGAGTTTGCCGTCAATCTCGTCAAGCAGGTGCTGGAGCCGCTCGATCAATGCTACTTTCGATCGCAGTTCATCGGCTTTGATCCGTTCCCCGAGCGCAACAATCCGGAGCGCCCGTTGATTTTTGCCAGCAATCATGCCGGCATGGCATTTCCGTGGGACGGCATTATTTTCACCTCGCAACTGCTGAAGCGCAATCATTTTGATTTTTCCCGGGCGGTGCGCGCGCTGACAGCGCCCATGCTCTCGCAAACCACGCTGATGAATCCCTTTCTCGTCGCCGACTTTTGGAAGCGCGTCGGCAGCGTCGATGCCACTTCCCTGAACGTTGAAACGATGATGCACGACAATGATGCCAATGTACTGATCTATCCCGAGGGCGTGCCCGGCATCGGCAAAGGCTTCGACAAACGCTATCAATTGCAGCGCTTTGCCACTTCGTTTGTGCGCGTTAGCCTGAAATATCGCACGGACATCATTCCGTTTGCCACCGTCAACGGCGAATACATCAACCCGTATGCCTATCATTCTGCCGGCGTCAATAAAATTGCGAATAAGATCGGCATTCCATTTTTACCGCTGGGATTGATGACGTTGCTTATCCCGTTGCAGCCCTGGCTGTTTTACTTTGGTTTTCCCGCCAAACTCACGTATGTGATGGGCAAGCGCATCAAACCTTATGAGATGATTGATAAACCGCTGGATAAGATCACGGAAACCGAAGTGCAGGAGTTGACGGAACGCATCCGCCGGCAAATGCAGGAGGAGTTACAGCACGCGGTGAAAGCGTACGGCCGGAGGCCTTACGCGGCCAAAGAATTTTTTGCCGGCTGCCGAAAAAACGTGAAACGATTCCCATATTTTTTGCCGTTTTTCTGGCCTTCTCTGTTTGCAGAAGTGGAGCGGCGCAGCCTTGAAAATGACAACGGCCCGTGGGAAATCAGTTTGCTGTCGGGCATTCAAGCATTCTTAAAGCGGCCCCTGAGCTTTGCTTTTTTTCTGCCCATTTTGGGCTGGCTTCCCATTCTCTGGCGCGGCTATACCAGCAAGCCCCCACATGATGTCGATCTGTTTCGCATTGCAGAAGGCGAGGCGCCGCCGTTGCACGAATGCGGTGTTGCCGGCAAACAACCCGCGCAGCTCTGATAAACGAAAGACTCAGCCATGCACCACGCTTCGATTCACCTCGCGTTGAAACTCGATTACAATGAAATTCCGGTTCCCGAGCGTATTGTGATTCAATTGGAGCCGGGCGAAGTTCGTTTGTTTAAACGCTTTCGCTACACACAACATCCCGCCGATCCGCTCAGCGCCGTCAAATTGTCTTTGAAGTATGGCGCCGGCCATCACCTGCACATTGCCATGCAGTTGGCCGGCAGAATCGCGTTAAGCCCGGGCGGCGATTTTAGCTTCGGCGGAACGCGGCTGGTTTTGACGTGCCAGCCGATGATTGCGCACAACAAATTGATGCTGCACAAGGCGGTCATCAAAGAAATCGAAATGCCGGTGATTCCGAAATTTTTCAAAACCTTTGTGCGGGAGTTGATCAACAAAAGCTTCCTGCCGAATCTCGGCAAATCGCTCAATTTTGATTTGGAAAATATTTTGGATGAAATCCGGAAAAAAGTCAACGATCTGGAGCCGATCAATCTCGATATCGGCAGGCAGAAATTCTTGTTTCGCATCGCGCCCAACATCGACGATGGCGAGCATGAGTTGAAATTGACGCACGACGGCGTTCATCTCAAGCTGCATCTGGCCTTTTCCCCGGAATTCGAAATTTACGGCCTGCGCTAAGGCTGCGCGAGCCGAGGCGCATCACGTTTCGTCTTTCTTGTCGTGTTTACCGGCAATCGTTTTCAGCAAGCGGGCGGCTTCGGCCTTGCTCATGTCATCGTCCCATTGCGCTTGCGGCAGTGCCATGCACTCTTGCAGTTGGACTCTGGCCTCGTCATACTGCTCCAACGCGATTAACGTTCGGCCGTATTCCAACCGATGCACCGGTTTCTCGCCGTTGAGGGCGAGCGCGCGCTCAAACATTTTCGCGGCTTCTGCCAGCGTAGCGCCGGGAGGCACTCCGCCGTAAACGATTTTAGCCACCGCCTTCAACGCCCAACCCAACGTCGCGATGTTATAATGCCAGCGGCCGAGAATGTGATACGCCGCATCATGCGTGGGTTGCAGAGCCACGGCCAGATCCGCTTCTTGCTTGACTTCCTTTGACAAGCGAATCTTGGTTTTGCCGCCCTCGAACAGCGCAACCCGCCCGACGCACAACGCCAGCGCAAAATGCGCATCAGCGGAATCCGGATAAAGCGCCACGCATTTGCGCGCCAGGCTGTCGCCTGTTTGATACATCAACTTGGCCCTGTTCTTTTCCTGGTGTTCAAATGTCCGGCCCACATCGGCATAGGCGCGCGCCCCTTTCCACAGCGCCTGATAGTTGTTGGGATCCATGTCCAATGCCGTGAGAAAATGCTGCAAAGCCTTTTGATTATCAAACTTCCCATAAGCTTCGTTGCCCAACAGAATTTCGCGCTCGACGCCGTCTTCTTGCCGTGCCCATGCGCTCGCGGCACAAAAGGCGAGGGCAAGAGTTGTGTAAATCAGCCATTTCATCATAAAAACACCTCATTTTTTCCT
Organism: Cytophagia bacterium CHB2; assembly: GCA_030263535.1. Classification (NCBI taxonomy): domain Bacteria; kingdom Pseudomonadati; phylum Bacteroidota; class Cytophagia; species Cytophagia bacterium CHB2. Next base: position 26,600 of record SZPB01000011.1, on the reverse strand, counting down.
GGATGTTGCAATGCTTATCAAGCCGAGCACACCAATCGCGACCACGCCGGCAGTAGAGTAGTGTCCGTAGAGAAACATCAATGCTGCTACGGCCAGCAAAATCAGGCCAGTGACAAAGCGAGGCCTGTTGAGCTTGAGACTTGTCATGTGCCCTCCTTGGATTCGTTATCCAGCAGGTATTGAGTTGATCATCAGCAATGGTCGGGAATGCGTCTTGGACTGTTTTGCTGAAGTATCAAGCACGGTGCCACGTGTGCTGCAACATGCCCGGGAAGAATGTGCGAAGCGGAAGTATCAAGAAATACAAGGCGATTGAGGCGCTGGGCGTTCGTTATGCAAGAATGCCCAGTACACAACTCCGCATAGATTCCCAATCTCGCGAAGTGTTTTCGTAATTCTAAGAAATTTTAGAGCACTCCCGCAAAACAGATTTTCCGGCATTCTAGGCGCTTTTCGCTAACCCATAAACAGTCAATAAGTTGATCAACACGGTATTTACTCTGGATAAGTAGATTTTTGCATAATGCATGGAACAGATATTGAAGAATAGAATAAAAGCCTTTCCTCAAGAGACTGATTGAGTCATGACGCACTGCGCAAGCACGAGAACGCGATCCAATTTTCCCTCACATTCCCACGCGCGAGGTGCGGCATGATTAGCGTCGTTTTTTTAAATAGGCGCGACTGCAATACGAGGGGTAAGGAATGCCCAACTCACTGAGGTTTGATTGTACCTGAATTTTGCATTGTGGTTTGGCAAGCGCTCGCCTGTGGATGAATCCAAAGGCCAAGATGTGAAAGTCGCATGAATGCGACTCTCACTCGTTGGGTGACATCCGTCTTCAGACGGATTACAAAATTCAGGTTGTACAGACTTTCCCCAGTTTCTCGCGTATTTCGGCGAACATCCAATTTTCCCTGCCGGAAGGAGGCCGAAATCTGAGTTCGAACACTGCCCCATACTTCATCTTATCACATTTCTATACACAACTCTTCAACGAGAAGGAGGACTTATGCGAAAAGGGCTGATACTTTTGTGGTTGTCCTTCTTGGGCGCAAGCTCTTTGCAGGCAAGCGGGTTCAACCTCTATGAATTTGGCGGGCGCGGGTCGGCAATGGGCGGCGCCATGGTGGCCCGCGCATGGGATGGCTCGACGATCTTTTACAATCCTGCCGGCCTGGCTTTTTTGCAGGGGACGCAGTTTTATGGCGGCACGACGCTCATTTTTCCCAACACGCGTTTTGTTGGCGCCTTCCCGATTTATGACAGCCAAGTTCACAAAACCAAGTATGCCTATTTCACTCCGATTGGCGCCTATTTCTCGCACAAGTTTACTGAAAAACTCGGCGCCGGTATTGGCGTGACCAATCCTTTCGGCCTGGGAGTGGAATGGCACGACAGTTTTTCCGGACGTACGGTTTCGAGAAATTCCCAGTTGCAGTCGTTTTATATCTCTCCGGTTGTTGCCTATCAAATCACGCCGAACTTGAGCATTGGCGGCGGCCTGGATTTCGTGCTCACCAAGGTGACGCTGGAAAAAAGTGTGACCATGTTTGATGTTCCGGAGGCATGGAAGGGATACGAGATTGGCGAGGTGGCATTAACAGGCACTTCCAAACTAGCGCTCGGCTTCACCGCCAGCGCCATGTATCGCACGGAAAAACTCGGCCTGGGGTTTTTGTATCGCCATTCAATCCATAATGAATTCAATGACGGCGACGCCGATTTCACGCTGTATGACCAACTCTCCGTGCCCAACCTCGCAGCGCTGATTCCACAAAACACGTTGCGGGATCAAAAAGCCAGCACCGCAATCGATTTTCCCAATTTTCTCTCCACCGGCGTGTATTACAAGTTTACGAAAAAGTTTGGCGTCGAGGCCGATTACATGTGGTTTAACTGGTCTGTCTTCAAGGAAATAAAGTTGGATTTTGTTGAGGACATGTTGGATCAAACCATAACGGAAAACTATGGCGACTCCTGGCAATTTCGGCTGGGCGCGCATTATGAGGTGACGGATGCGCTTTCGTTGCGCGCCGGTTATGTCTATGACAAGACTCCGCAACCGGTCGACTCGGTCAGCCCGCTGCTGCCGGACAATACACGCAATGACTTCACTTTTGGCTTCGGTTACAACTTTGGCGCGTTGCAGTTGGATCTCGGTTATATGCTGGTCGATTTCGGCGAGCGCAGCACCGTTGAGAATGGCGTCGGAAAAAATCGCGACGGATTCAATGGCGCTTATAATTCCCGCGCTGATTTGATCTATGGCAGCGTCGGCATCAACTTCTAATAAAAAGCTTTGCCGTTTTATCGAGCAAAGCGCCGCTGTTCATAGACCAGATGACGCGCGAGCGCCGCGCGTTTCTTCCTGCATTCTCAGAGTGCAAAATTCATTTGGAGGTTGATATGAAAAAGTTGATCCTTCTTTTGATTATGATAAGTCTTTCGGTATGGCTGGGCTGCGACGTCAAAACGCCTGAGCAACCGCAAGTGCAAACCTTTAGCAAGGTGGTGGCGCTGGGAAACAGCCTGACCGCCGGCTTCCAATCCAGCGGGTTGTGTGAGTGCATGCAACCGCAAAGCTATCCCAATCTCATCGCGCGCCAAATGGGCAACGCCTCGGAATTCGAGCAACCGATCGTACATGAACCAGGCATTGGCAGCACCCCCGGCAAAGGCCATTTGCAATTGGTACACGGCAAGATCATCGCGCCCGATTTGACCGTTCCGCCGCAGGCCATGCTGCTGAATGCGCAACTCGCGCGTCCTTACGACAATCTCGGCGTGCCCGGCGCATCGTTGCGCGATATGTTGTATGCCACAGATGCAACCACGTCGGTCGCGAAAACGAATTCTTTTTTCAATATCGTCTTGCGCAATCCCAATCTCGGTAACACCACGCAGTTGCAACAAGCTATTGCGCTCAATCCGTCGTTGGTGCTGCTGTGGATTGGCGATAACGATGTTTTGGGCGCTGCGTTGAACGGCGGAAACCCGGCGCTGATTACGCCACAAGCGGATTTTCAAACACTATTCACGACGCTGCTCTCGGAATTGCATGCCAAGACGAACGCCAAAATCATCATGGCGAATATTCCGTATGTCACCGATATTCCTTATATCAACACGATGGACATTATTTTTCGGCCGATACCCGCGCTGGGCATTTCGCAATCCGTGCCGGTGGTGTTTGATGCAACGTTCCACCCGGTGGATTTTGATGCATCTGCAAATTTTCTGTATCTGCCGTTGTTGACCGAGGAAAAAAGCGTGGCGCATTTGACGCTGCCCGCGTTGAGCGCTTATCAAACCGGCCTGGGCATACCGAATGCCGCAGCGTTAATGCAAATGGGATTACCGGAGGCGCAAGCACAGGTATTGGAACTAGGAATGAAAGCCGCGGGCTTGAATCCGACGGGCCAGCCCTTGTCGGGCACGATGTCGATCACGAACACCGAAAATCTCACGATGAAACAAGCCGTGGATGATTTCAACAGCACGCTGCAGGCTTTGGCGACGCAATTTCAAATCCCGCTGGTGGACGCCAACGCGTTGTTCTCACACGTGAATAGTTCCGGACTAGATGGTTATTCGAGCCGGTTTGTTTTGTTGGATCCGGCAAACACGGCCTTTAGTCTCGATGGCGTGCATCCCAATGATGGCGGCTATGCGCTGGTGGCGAATGCCTTCATTGAGAAAATCAACGCCAGCTTCAATCTCGCTATTCCGAAGCTGAATTGTCCAGATTTCAAAGGCCAGTATGCTGGTGGTATTTCAGCGCAAATGACGATGGAAGTGGTCGAACAAGTGAAGGCGATTTTCTGATGACCTTTCCGTGGTTTTAGCGCGAGGCCAAAAATCTTCTTACGAATTTGAAGCGTGCTGACATGAGGTGAAACGTTTCAAAGCTGAGATTTCACTTCCGCGGAAATGACAGGCGTTCACAAGGCGAGATTTTTAGTCTCTGGTTGATCCGTGTCTGATTAAAAAATTGTATCCTGATGAAGCGAGGTCTCTCATGAAAATTTCATACACACTTTGCACGGTGATAGGATTGTTCTTAACAAGCGCGTTTCTTACGGGATGCCATGTTCGTGAGCAACCCGCGGCTCCCGAGAATGCGTTTAGTGAGCCAACCAATGTTTCACTTCCGAAACCTGGCACGTGCGTTACTCCTCCGAGCGGTTTGGTAAGCTGGTGGCCTGGAGACGGCAATGCCGTTGATATCATGGATAATAACCACGGGGCCTTGCAAAATGGGGCAACGTTTGCACCGGGAATGGTGGAGTTGGCGTTCAGCCTGGACGGAACGGACGACTATGTCTCAATTCCCAATCTCGATATGAACGTTTTCAGCTTTGAGGCGTGGGTTAAGCGTGACAGAATTGACGTGCCCGGTTTTGATCGACTCTTGATGTCCGTCGATTGCGGGGGCTGGGGAGTTTATTTCGACGGCAATAACTCCGTGCGGCTGACCTATACTTGTTATTCCAATGTCGGTTCGGGCGGAACAGTTACTGATTTCGAATGGCACCACATCGCAGTCACTTACGATGGGTTCACTGCTTATTTTTATCTGGATGGTACTCTTGATTCATCATCTCCGTATGGGGTATCATTCAATAGCCAAAACGGAGGAAATTATTCCATTGGCTCGCGGGGAGCAAGCGAGTTCTTTAAAGGCTTAATCGATGAAGTTCGGGTTTATGATCGTGCGCTCTCAGGCGCGGAAATTCAAGCAATTTTCGCAGCCGGGAGCGCGGGCATGTGTAAAGATGATGGCAAGGTAACGATTTGCCACAAGCCCGGCACGCCAGCGCAAAAGACGATGGTGATTCCAATTCAGGCGCTTGCCGCTCACTTGGGGCACGGTGATGTTATCGGCCCATGCCCGTAAATCCGTTTAAACCCGGATTGCTGTTGTTCAAATTCATGTGATTGAACATGCGTCGGACGGTCTGCGGGGCAGAGGGCTGAATTTCAAGCAGCACCAATGCTGTTTTCTGTAGTGCGATGGCTCCGGGTCTTCTGCCTCGCAACCGCAGGCGCCTGCGATGGACAATTCTCTCGGAGGACCCGTCATGTCAATGATACCCAGCCTGTTGCTCAAGCAGCTCTACACCTTTGGCAGCTTGATGAATATCGAGGGAGGCATCAAATTTTCGATCAAGAATCGTCTCAGCGATGCGATGCTGACCGGCATTCAGAGCCTCAAACTCAATGGCCATGAAGTGCCGCGCGAGGCCATCAAGCTGAATTTCGGCAATGGCAATTTTCTGGCGCCGGATCAAATTTCCCTCAGCAACCCGCTGGAATTTCCGCTGCGCAAATCGCTGGACATCATTGCCGGAGTAACGGCGCTCGCAGAGGGCAAGCACAACATCGAAGTCGTTTTTGAAACCCAACCCTTTGGCAAACTCAAACTCAAAGTTGATTGCGCGATTTCGGAGAATCACAATCATCTCGTGCGGATTCCGCGCCGCGAGGAGGATGATTACGCAGAAGATATGATCAAGAAACGTCAAGCGTTCGTCGAGCAATTCTCAGAAGCAAAGCTGCATCATGTGAGGCAATACTCTTTCGACCCGCATTTTACCAGGGGGAATTGCGAACATTTCACCGGCGTGGCGCAAATTCCATTGGGATTTGCCGGTCCGCTCCGCATGAACGGCGAGCACGCGCAGGGCGAATTTTTGATTCCTCTGGCAACGACCGAGGGCACGCTGGTAGCCTCCTATAATCGCGGCATGAAATTGTTGAATCTTTGCGGCGGCGTGAAGTGCAGCGTGGTGGGCGATGCCATGCAGCGCGCGCCGGTGTTCGTGTTTGAGGATGCGCGCGCCGGCCGCGAATTTTTGAAATGGGTGGAAGCGAACCTCGACCGGATTCGCGAAGAAGCGGAGGCCACCTCGCATGTCGCCAAATTGCAGTACATCGATCCGTATTTGGCGAGCAAGTTCGTGTATCTGCGCTTCAACTTTTTCACGGGCGACGCCGCCGGCCAAAACATGGTGGGCCGCGCAACGTTTGCCGCGTGCAGTTGGATTCTCGATCATTACGACGGCATCAAACATTTTTATCTGGAATCCAATTTTGCAACTGACAAAAAAAATTCTCAGATTAATGTCATGCGCACGCGCGGCAAGCGTGTCACTGCCGAGGCCGTTATCAAACGCGACATTCTCATTCAACAGATGCGCGTCGAGCCGGAAAGTCTGGCGTATCACAACGGCGTGGCGAACATCGGCGCGCTGCTTTCCGGCGCGAACAACAACGGTTTGCATTCGGCCAACGGCATTACCGCGATGTTTATTGCCACCGGACAAGATGTTGCCAACGTGGCAGAATCCTCGGCAGGCATTATTTACAGCGAGCTGACGCCGGAGCGGGATTTATATCTTTCGATTACGATTCCCTCGTTGATCGTCGCCTCTTATGGCGGTGGCACCGGCCTGCCGACCCAGCGCGAATGTTTGGAAGTGTTGGGTTGTTACGGCAAAGGCAAGGTGCACAAGTTTGCAGAAATCGTGGCGGGCGTGGTGTTGGCGGGCGAAGTGTCGCTGGCGTGCGCCATTTCCTCGGCGGAATGGGTCTCGAGCCATGAACAGTATGGCCGCAATCGGTGAAACGCTGTGGGCATAGAGAGAAGGAGACGAGTGTATGGAATTCAAAGACTTTAATAACATTCATGCCATGCTCAAGGAGACGGTTGAGCGCTATCCGCGCCAGCCGGCTTATCGTTGGTTTCCTGAAGCCGGGCGCACGGAATCAATCTCCTGGGCGGATTTCTATGAACAAGTCAAGCAGGTTACAAAAAGCCTGATGGCTTTAGGGGTGAAGCAGAATGACAAAATCAACATTCTCAGTTATTCCTGCTATCGTTGGGTGTTGTGTGATCTCGGCATTACCAGCGCCGGCGCCTGCACGGTTGGTATTTATCATTCGAATCTGGCCAAGGATTGCCAGTACATCATCAATCACTCGGATGCCGTTGTCGTTTTTGCTGAAAACGAGACGCAATTGAAAAAACTGCTGGACATCCGCAAGGACATTTTCCGGGTTCGCAAAGTGATTCTGTTCAGCGGCGATTATGCCGGCGACGATTGGGTGATCAACTTCGACGCGTTTTTGCGTTTAGGCAAAGCTGTAACGGACGCGGAATTTCTGCAACGCGCGCAGGCGCCTGCGCCGCAAGACCCGGCGGCGATTGTTTATACCTCCGGCACCACGGGAGTACCCAAGGGCGCTGTTTTAACGCATGACAACCTGACGTTCACCGCACAGTCCGTGCTTGCGAGCATCGATATCCAGAAAGAAGACGAACATTTTCTTTTCCTGCCCTTGGCGCATGTCTTCGCGAGAATTTGTGTTTACACCTCGTTGCTTGCCGGCATTACCACCTCGTTTTGCCGCAGCATGGACACCATCATCGAAGACATTAAAGTCGTGCGCCCGCATTGGTTCGGGAGTGTGCCGCGCGTTTTTGAAAAAGTCTACACCAAAGTGGTGAGCGGCGCAGAAGCCAAAGGCGGGCTGGCCTTAAAGATCTTTAGGTGGGCATGCAACGTGGGCAATCGCGTGAGTGATTGCCGGCTGAACCATCAGCCCGTACCCACATTCACCAATGTGCAGTATCAACTCGCGACCAAGCTAGTGTTTCACAAATTGCAGGCGGCCCTGGGCGGCCGTTTGCGCTGGTGCGCCAGTGGCGCAGCTCCGCTCAATCCGGCCATCGGCAAGTTTTTCCACGCCGCCGGTATTCTGATTCTCGAAGGCATCGGCATGACCGAGAACACTTCTTACACCAATATCAACCGCTTCAACAATTATCGCTTCGGCTGGGTCGGCCTTCCGGGACCGGGCATCGAGCAGAAAACTGCGGCAGACGGCGAGATACTTTTTCGCGGCCGCAATGTCATGAAGGAGTATTACAAAATGCCGGCTGAAACCGCTGAAACGATTTCAGCCGACGGGTGGCTGCGCTCCGGTGATCTCGGTGTAATTGATGCCAATGGCTTCCTGCGCATTACCGGGCGCAAGAAAGAGTTGATCATCACTGCCGGCGGAAAAAACATCGCGCCCTCGGCCATTGAAAATCTGCTGCTGACCTCGAAATACATCAGCCAGGCCTGCGTGCTGGGCGATCGGCGACAATTTCTCTGCGCCCTGGTGTCGTTGAATCCCGAAAACGTCAAAGCCTTTGCCGTGGAGCACGACATTGACTTCAAAAATTTTGATGAGCTGAGAAATCACGAACGAATTGTTCGTTTAATTGCGGACGAGGTGGCGGCAAAGAACAAGGGGCTTGCGACGTTTGAGACCATCAAGAAATTCAAAATCGTCCCGGAGTTCACCATCGAGAATGGTTTACTGACGCCAACGCTCAAAATCAAGAAGAACCTGGCCGCGGAAGTGTATCATCAGGAAATTGAAGCGCTGTACGCTCAAAGCAGCAGTCGAGAGGAAGGGCGGAGGGAGGATGTCATTTTCGGCAGGACACCGGCCAGTCAAACGCAACCTGGAGAAACCATCCCTGCTTGACTACGACTACATCATCATCGGCTCTGGTTTTGGCGGCTCGGTTTCAGCATTGCGCCTGTCGGAAAAGGGCTATAAAGTTCTCATGCTCGAAAAAGGCAAGTGGCTGAAGGCGAATGATTTCCCCAAGACCAACTGGCATCTGAAGAAGTGGCTCTGGCTGCCCGCGCTGAAATTTTTCGGGTTATTCAAGATTACGGTCTTTCGTCACGTTGCGATTTTGTCGGGCGTCGGCGTGGGGGGCGGTTCTTTGGTTTATGCCAACACGCTGCCGGTGCCCAAGGCAAAATTCTTCAAAGCAGAATCCTGGGCGCATCTCGCAGACTGGGAAAATGAGCTGAAAGATTTTTACCGCATGGCATTGCAGATGATGGGCGCTGCGATGAATCCGCGGCTGGAAACCGGTGATCGCGCTCTGCAGCAACTGGCGCAAGAAATCGGCAAGGCCGATCACTGCAATGCCACGCAGGTTGCCGTATATTTTGGCGAACCGGGCGTTGCGCATCCCGATCCCTATTTCGAGGGCAAGGGGCCGAGCCGTACGGGCTGCATTTTTTGCGGCGGCTGCATGCTGGGTTGCCGCTATAATTCCAAGAACACGCTGGATAAAAACTATTTGTATTTTGCCCAACAAAACGGCGTCAAAATACAGGCTGAATCCGAAGTCTATGATGTCACTCCGCTCACGAAGCCGAACGGTTCTGCGGGGTATCAAGTCAAATGGCAATCCTCAACATCATTCTTCAAAGCGAAAGGCGAGTTTACCTGTCGTGGAATCGTATTTGCCGGAGGCGTGTTGGGCACAGTGAAGCTGTTGTTGAAATTGAAGCAATCTTCTTTGCCGCGCCTTTCCGATAAAGTCGGGAGCGGCATCCGCACGAATTCCGAGAGTCTGATCGGGGTCACGGTGTTCGACAGGAAAACCGTTTTTTCAGACGGCATTGCGATCGGTTCGATTTTACACACCGACGAGCATAGCCATTTGGAGCCGGTGCGCTATTCTGCGGGATCGGGATTTTGGCGTTTGCTCATGTCGCCGCTGGTCGATGGCAGCAATGCGCTGGTGCGCGGCGCAAAAGTGGCGTGGGACCTCTTGCGGCATCCGCTTGACAATTTGCGCGCGTTTTGGGTTGATGATTGGTCGAAACGCACGCAGATTCTCTTGTTCATGCGCACGATTGACAGTACGCTGCGTTTTTCGCGCGGATTTTTCGGGATGAAATCCTCGCTGGATCAGGGCGCTGCGCCCACGGCCTTCATTCCGGAAGCGAAAGATTTGGCGGAACGTTATGCCAGAATCGTGCAGGGCAAACCTACTGCCCTGGCAACCGAAACATTGCTCGGCATTCCCACAACCGCGCATATTCTCGGCGGCGCGGTGATGGGACGCGACAGCTCGGAGGGCGTGATCGACAAAGACAATCGTGTGTTTGGTTATGAGAACATGTACATCTGCGACGGCAGCATGATCTCCGCCAATCCCGGCGTCAATCCCTCGCTCAGCATCATGGCGTTGAGCGAGAGGGCAATGAGCAAGATTTCGCCCAAGCTTGAGCAGGTAGAATTCTTGCAATCGAAGTTGGAATTTTCCGATCAAGCTGAAGACTGAAGATCGTAGGCCATTCTGGTTTATTGAGTTTTGGGGGCATAAGAACTCCGGCATTTTCGATGCAACGGCCTGGCCGTTTCTTCATTTCCTATTACCTACACACAGCCCACCTGAGCCGGCCATGATGAGCAATCGCGATCCCCATACGCGCAGGAAAGATTATTCTCAAGCAAAGCTTCTACATTGTATGGGAACTATTGCGACATGTCACGCACAAGGCAAATTTTCATCGCCATTTTTCTCGAACTCTTTGGCGCGTTTTCATGTACGCAAGCGCAAAATTTTTTGATTTGCGCATGTCACCGGTGTTGGAGTCTGTTTCGCTTTTGATGAGAGTTTTATCTTCTGTTTGCTGAACCTCCGAAGCTTTCGTTGGCCCGTCCAGCCTGAAGCTTCAAGACAAGAAAAGCCGGAGGCGTTAACACACCTCCGGCTTGTGAAGTATTTAAGAACGTTGTTCGCGTTTGCCGGTTTAGTTGAGATTGATTGCAATTTCGCGGCTCAACGCCTCTTTGCTCTTCGGCAAGGTCAGCGTCAAGAGGCCGTCTTTGTAATCGGCTTTGATGGCGTTGCGATCAATCCCCTCGCCGATACGGAAGCGGCGCTCGAATTTGCCCTGGCGCGTCTCGCGCAGATGATAATTGGCCTCATCCTTTTCGGCTTCATAGCGTTTTTCGCCGCTGAGCGTCAACACGCCGTTTTCGAGCGTGATTTTCAGATTGTCTTTCTTGAGGCCGGGCAATTCAGCGCGCAAAACAAAACCATCCTTGCTTTCCAGGACGTCAACGCGAGGCGCAAAGGCGATGGCCGCGTCGCTGTCCGAAAACCAATTGTGCAAAAAGGCTTTCTCGACATCAGAGAAAAGCGAGGCTGCAGGTTGCCATTTCACTAACATGGTAAAATCTCCTTCAATGAAGTTTGGTTATGTTTTTTGTTGTTGTTTTCGACTGTTGCCCAACCCTTTTGCAACCGATGTGCCAGCACTTTTTCGGACAAATTTTCAAACAAATCTATGCACAATTAGAAGGTTTGGCAGCATGTATGACAGCTACTGACGCTGTGGCAAGTCGAGATTCTGTCAAGTTTGCGCAGGTGAATACGTTTGGCAGAATCACTGCCGGGTTTGAATAAGACATTTGCTTTCATTGCACCATTTGTTTATTATGCTGCGGTAAATAATTTTGCAGGCAAAGCAGTATTTTTGAATTTCGCAGCGCCAAAAGGGCTTGCGACGCGGTTTATGCCGTTTGATTTCGATAGGGACGATAGTATGCCAATCTTGCCGACAAATCTCAAGAAAGCCGATGATCATACGCTGCAAATTGATTGGGAAGACGGCGTCACGACGCTTTATCCCATGGATTTTTTGCGACGCAACTGCCCGTGCGCCTCTTGTGATGAAGCACGCTTTGCCAAGCCCGCGAGCAATCCTTTGCGCGTGTTACAACCGCATGAAATCATATCCGCGCAGGTCACGATCACGGAGGCCGAGGTGATGGGGCGATATGCTCTGCATTTCAGTTGGAGTGACGGACATCGGGAGGGGATTTATACTTTTGATTTTTTGCGCGAGCTGGCACAGAATCCGGTTTGTCAAATTCGGCAAACGAAAACAGAATGAGTGCGGCCTTGCCGGGTTTTGCCGCGCAAGTTGCATGGAAGTTCAACCAGGAAGGGGCGTTCGGTAAGCGAAGCAAGATAAGCAACGCCATTTAAATAACTGACTCATTTGGGGAACCGCTAATAAACGCGAATATTCGCTAATTTTAAAATTCGCCTTTATTGGCGTGCACTCGCGGTTTGAGATTTGGGCAAGTTATTTAATCGACAATCCTAAGAGGATTTCTGATAATCAAAAAGAGAATTCCCATACGGGCGCTTTTTCCATTCAACTTCTGTGAAATCGCAAAAAGAAAGCGCCCGCACGGTTTTTAAACTGAAGAATATGTCTCCTCAGTTTTCGATAACGGCCGCGAGTCCCTTGATTTGATAGATTGTCATCGGCCCGGTGACGCTGGCTGAATCGAAGGGCTGGCCTTTCTCCTCTGCTACATGCGCCATCCACCCAATTGCTTCCTCATGAGTCAGATTGATTTCATACACTTCGCCTTCAACCTGGGCTGTTTTTCCCTGCGCACTCAGGGGAAAAACGATTTCGCCGTCGTTTACTTTAACTTTGATTTTTTGATCCGGCTGCTCACCCGCAATTTCCATCCAACATCCGGCTTTCGCGCAAACCTCCAACACTTCACCGCGCACCAAGACGCGCTTGCCGAGAAATTCTTCGGGGGCGGATAAAATTTGCGCGACCGGCGTGGTCTCAGTTAGCGTAATGTTCGCGCCGTATTTTTCGCCCTCGACGGAGGCGTTCTTGCCGCATGCAACGCAAAGCATCAAAATAAACAAAACAAATGGTTTTACCATAAGTGTCCTCCGGAAATCATGTGATTACTTGTGTGATAAAATGAGATGAAAACTCCGATCACCATCGCAGCGTAAAAATCCCCGGGGCCACGATGAAGCGAATGGCGACAATAATACGAAACTCCAGGCACATTTGCAACCGCTATGGAATTTTTTGCCGGCCCTCTCGATCTTGACTTTGGAAATCCGTTTGGATATTTTGCGGGCAAACGTTTGAAGCCGCTGCGATTCACCAACCCGATTTGTGATGTGACGCGATGAACATTCTGGGAATTTCCGCCTTTTACCACGATAGCGCAGCCTGCATTTTGCGCGAGGGCGAGATCGTTGCCGCCGCGCAGGAAGAACGCTTTACCCGCAGAAAACATGATCCCGAATTTCCTGCGCATGCCATTCGCTATTGCTTGCAAGCTGCCGGCATTTCGGCCGCGGAGCTGGATTACGTGGCGTTCTATGACAAGCCGTTTATCAAGTTCGAGCGCTTGCTGCTAACGTATCTTGCGTATGCCCCTGCCGGTCTGACTTCGTTTATCAAGGCCATGCCGCTTTGGCTCAAACGCAAGTTGTGGCTGAAAGAATATATCCAGCGCGAGCTTGACTTCTCGGGCAAAATCATTTTTCCGGAACACCACGAATCACATGCCGCCTCGGCGTTTTACCCCTCGCCGTTTGAGGAAGCGGCTTTTTTGACGATTGACGGCGTCGGCGAGTGGGCGACAGCAAGTTACGGCATCGGGCGCGGCAACGCCATTACCTTGCAGGCTGAGTTGATGTTTCCACATTCGCTCGGCTTGTTGTACTCCGCTTTTACTTATTTTGCGGGGTTTAAGGTCAATTCCGGCGAATATAAATTGATGGGACTGGCGCCCTACGGCGAACCAAAGTATGCCGATGTCATCTTGAATGAGCTGATCGATTTGAAAGAAGACGGTTCGTTTCGCATGAACATGAAGTATTTCGGCTATTGCGCCGGCCTTACTATGACGAACAAGCGTTTTGCGCGGCTCTTTGGCGGTCCACCGCGCAAACCGGAAACCCCGCTCACGCAACGCGAGATGGATTTGGCGCGTTCGGTGCAGGAGGTGACGGAGGAAATCATGCTGCGCATGGCGCGTCATGTTCACCACGTTACCGGCATGAAAAAACTGGTGCTGGCGGGCGGCGTCGCGCTCAATTGTGTGGGCAACGGCCGTATCTTGCGGGAAGGCCCGTTCGAAGATATTTGGATTCAACCCGCGGCGGGCGATGCCGGCGGCGCGCTCGGCGCGGCGCTTTATGCCTGGTATCGCTATTTGGGAAAGGCGCGCATTCTTGCGAGGAATGGCCGCGATGCCCAGCGCGGCTCTTATCTTGGCCCGAGCTTTAGTCATGCGAATATCGAAAACATACTCACAAAAAATCAAACTGCCTTCACGAAGTTGAGCGATGCGGAAATCGCGCCCGCGGCGGCAAAACTGCTGGCCGAGGGAAATGTCATGGGCTGGTTTCAGGGGCGGATGGAATTTGGGCCGCGCGCGCTCGGGGCGCGCAGCATTCTCGGCGATGCGCGTTCGCCCAAGATGCAAGCGTTGATGAATCTAAAAATTAAATTTCGCGAGAGCTTCCGGCCGTTCGCGCCTGCGGTGTTGGCCGAGCGCGTCTCGGATTATTTCATGCTCGATCGTGAAAGTCCGTACATGCTGCTGGTGGCGCCGGTCTTGCACAAATGGCGCACCGGCGACAGCGAGAATGGCGCGCTCGGGCTGGATAAACTAAAAGTCGTGCGTTCGACCATTCCCGCGGTGACGCATGTGGATTTTTCCGCGCGCATTCAGACCGTACACCCGGACGATCACCCGCGCTTTTATGCGCTCATTCATGCTTTTGGCGAACTCACCAATTGTCCGGTGATCATCAACACCTCGTTTAACGTGCGCGGCGAGCCGATCGTATGCACGCCGCAAGAGGCGCTCACGTGTTTCATGCGCACGAATATGGATTATTTGGTCATAGAGAATTTTTTGGTTGCCAAGAAGGATCAAAAAGAAATCGTGAAGGACTTTTCCTGGCAAAAACAATTCGAGCTGGATTGAAACAAGCATTCACGGGAACAGCAACGATGCTCGTGCAGGAAATCAAAAACATCCCAACGACGCCGCGCGACCTTAAACGTTTCGGCCTCATGATGGGGGCTATTTTGTTCGCGCTTGCCGCTTATCTGTTTTGGAAAGAAAAGGAAAGCTACATCTACTTTGTTGTGGTGAGTGCGATTTTCGCGGGAACCGGCCTGCTACAGCCGAAGCTGTTGCGCCCGGTATATCAGGGCTGGATGACGCTTGCCGTGATCATGGGATTCGTCATGACGCGCGTGATCTTGACTATTTTGTTTTTCGGTTTATTCACGCCCATAGCGCTCATAGCGAAGTTGCTGGGCAAGGATTTACTGCAGCAACGGTGGGATAAAAACGCCCGCACGTATTGGGTGGCGCGCGAGCACGGGGAATTCAAGCCGCAATCCGCGGAGAGAATGTTTTAGTCAAGGTGATCACACCCTCTAAATTAGCCACGGAATCAGAACGCCCAGCCCGAGCAAGATCACCAGCGCCACCACCATTTTGTCGACCGCATACGTCGTCTTGCTCGTCCAAATTTTTATGTTGACGATCACCGCCAGCACGACGGACAAAATAAAAAAATATAAATCATCTTTGATCAGATGATAGATCCCTGCTCCGATAAATCCCCACAATAACGAGCCGCTGGCGACAATGGCAATAAACATGAAGCTGGCGCTGGTGGGTTGTTCAGCATAAGACACTTCCTGCGAGGCGTTGGGCCCTTTGCGTGCAGCAATCTTCGCTGCGACAAGATTTTTCGTGCGCAGGAAAACGTACAAGACACAAACAATTCCTACCATCAAACCCGCTGCCAATCCGACTAACACTGTTTGCATATTTTTTCCTTTTGACTAGGGCAAAACCGTCCTGCCGCTCACGCCGACCGCATTTCTACGTCACCGATTCACCAATTTATAATCGCCTGAACCTTCTTTATCGCGAAAAATGAAGTAGCGATCGCGATGCGGATAAAGCCAGACTTCGTACGGCGAGGAGCCTTCTTCTTCGAGCCGGTGATGCACTTCCTGCGGCGGACCGAAGATGATGTAAACCCGGCCGCGATCCGTTTCCCAGCCCGATTTGCTGAGGCCGTGAATCGAGAAGCGGGTTTCCGTAAAAACCACCCGGCGATAGAACTCTTCGCGCAGTTCGTTTTCTGCGGTGCCCGGGCTGGGGTCGCGTTCGCGCCAGAACGCGGCGATCAAGCTGTCACGCTCCGCGGTATCCGCTTTGGCCGCAATCCGTTTGAATTCTTCATTGCTGCTGATGTATTGCAAAACACCGTACGGCATCTGGCGAACGTCAATGCTAACGGAGTCGTCTGCTTCCGGATCGAATGAAGGAAGGTTCACGCGAAAATCAACCTGCGCGGAGGCCGTATCAGCGCCGCGCCTCACGTTGATCGTGAGAGTCTGCGGCCCTTGATAGTTGATGCGCCGTCCCAGCGGCTCAAAATGAGATAACCTAGACGCCTCAGCCGCAAGGTGATGCTCCCAGGCCTCCAGCGTGATGTTGCGCCAGTCGCTGATCGTGTATCTTAACTGAAGCGTATCGCCCGGGGTAATGCCATAAACTTCATAGTACACGCCCTGGCGTTCATCCTGGCTCGTCAGCAATCCGGCAAAATTGAACGCAATCGAATCCGTTTCTTGCACGCGATGCCCCAATGCCAGCGCGCTTACGTGCAAGCGGCGCGTCTCCATGTCCGCCAGCGTTAAGGGATAATTTCGCCGCAGCCGTTTGTGGGTGTCTAAATCAGTGATTTCAACGCGCAGCTCATATTTTCCCGGCGGCACGTTGAACGTGGCTTGTTCCTGGTTGAGATGGAGGCGATCATTGGTCTCGCCGAAGCTCTCGACATAAATATGCCGTTTCCAGGTGCGGCCGTCGACAAAAGTATTTTCGTAATTGAAAAGCGCGAGCGAAGCTTCGTATGCGGCATGATAACGGTTGGCATCTTCCTTGACGAATTGGAGGAGATCATTCACCAGTCCGAATCGAATGTCCAATCGAATCCGGCCGTCTGCCGCGGCGAAACGATAAGGCCGCAGAACGAAAGCTGGTAATCCCGTGATGCGCCCGAAAGACTGTGAACGAGCGTTTTTCTGTTCACTGCCCGTTTCTTGCGCAAGAGCCGCCGACGCCCACGGGGCGATACTCCCCGACTCAAATGAAGCCAGCATGACGCATCCCAACAAAAACGACCCAAGAGTTTTGTGGTACCGGCGCGATTGGTGTTCGTGAGTCTTTGTTATGCGCATGCTGGAAAAGCAAACCTTGCAATAGTTTCAGCCGTGTGCCGATCCTTCGACGCATATTCCTACCCACACACCAGCGAAAGTGCAGAAAGTCAGATGCGTTATGACAAAATTATCGAGCGGAGAAGTGACAGGCGCAGTTGGATGCCATTGGCAAAGGAGGTATTGTTTTATTCGAACTTCGCGTCCGGGGCGTTACGGCGACATTTTTTAAAACTCGGTGCCGAGAGAAAAATAATAACGCGGCTTGGAAGCGCCGTGACTCAATTTCGTGGTCCAGGCGATATCGAGTCGCAACAGCAAAAAACCGAGATTGGCGCGTGCGCCGATGCCATAGCCCATCAACAAATCGTTTAGAGTCGGCAACCGCGAGGATGAATCTTTAAACGGTTGAAATCGTTCATACTTGCCGATTTCACCCTGCCATGCCGCACCAATGTCGGTGAACAACGTGCCACGCACATTATACATTGACAACGGCAGAGGCCATCCCAGCTCCATCTGCCGGATCATGGGAAAACGAAACTCCAAATTCATCAGCGCGAAACGGTTGCCGGTTTTTTCATAATAGTTCGTGCCGCGCAACGGCGTCTCGAAGCTTGAGAAGTAAATGTCTTCGGGCCGGTCAATGCGAATGCCGCCGCTGAAACGCTGGTTGAGCCAGTTATCGAGGCCGCCGAGAAAGAATTGTTGCGGCTCGCTGCCTTCGGAGAAGCCGCCCGCCAGGCGCACCACGAGATTATACTCTTTAAAAAATTTGTAATACCGGCGCACGTCGCCGCGCAGCGTGACAAAACCCAGCCCGTTGTTCGCGTCGATTTTCGGCGACAGCGACACGGAAAATTCCGAGCGGCTGCCATTGTTCGGGCCGGTCCAACCCCACAGCGCCGTGTCAGTCACGTAAGCCAGATTTGCGGCCAGCACGCGTATGCGCTCGAGCGGAACCTCGGTGGTACTCATAAATTCCCGGTTGATGCCCAGCCAGGTCACGCCCGCATCGAGACGGCGGAAGGTGCTGAACGGCCGCGAGGCGAGCAGCGACAGGCCGTAGTAACGATCGCGCATCAAACCAACGTTGCTGCTGTAAAAATACCAGGCGTTGTGAAACGCCGCCAGGCCATAATCCGTGCGGCGCGGCAGATGAAAATAGCGCACGAGATAATTCGAATTGCGTATGTCATAAAACAAATCCGTGATGAGATCGAGGCGCTGATTGCCGAGCACATCCGACAACGAGATTTGCGTCTGGCCTTGCACGCCGAAGAATTGACTGTAGCCGGCGTTGCCATAAACAATGTCCGGGGTGAATTTGGTTTTATAATCGCGCACAATGTACTCGCCGGTCTCGGACTTGTAGCGCGCGGTATCGTCGAACGCGATGCGATCCTCGCGCGGGGTGATGATGCCGCTTGCGAAATCCTTGCCGAAAACATAGTACCGGTATTTGTCGAGTATGCGATCTTCGCGCGCTTCCGCGGCAGTCCGCATGGTCGTATCGCGCTGCGCCTTGCGTTTCTCTTCGAGCTGTGTGAGAAATGTGGTTTTTTCGACGGTGATTTCGCCGGGTTTGAGGTCCAGCGGATTCTTGAGTAGAAAGATATCGTAACCGGCGTTGTAAAACGAAACAAACGTCATGCGCGAGCCGTCGCCCGCCCACGACAAATGAAAAGCGCCGGAAATGAGGTTCGTGAGGGGATATTCTTCTCGCGTCGCGAGATCGTGCACATAGATGTTGCAAATGCCCGAACGATCACTGGTGAATGCGACTTTATCGCCCTGCGGCGAGTATACCGGTGATTTTTCCAGAAACGGGGTGTTGGTAATTTGCTCGATTTTTCCACCGTGAGCAACGCCCGCAGCATCGATGATATAAACATCAAGATTGCGATAATCACTGCGCCAGATTTTGAAATCCGGCGCCAGGCGGGTTGCATCGAGGTAGCTGCCGCGGTCGCTAATAAACGCCAGCCGTGATCCGTCGGGCGAGTAGGAGGGATCGAGATCGCTGAAGATATCATCGGTGATTTTCCGGAGTTTTTCCGTTTGCAAATCCACCGCGAAAATATCGCATTGGCCGTTGCGGGTGCCGACAAAAGCGATCTCATCATTCTTGGGTGACCAGGTGGGCGAGAAGACGCCGTCCAAGCCGAATTTCAGGCTGCGCACGATTTTGCGTTTTTGCACCTCAACCACATGCAACTCATCTTCGGCGCCTGCCTTCGCGGCAAAAACGATGAACTTGCCGTCCGGTGACCAACTGATGCCCGGCCGCAACCAATGCAATTCTTCGAGATTGTCCGTCTTCTGGCCGCTGACGAGTTTGCTGATCAGCTTGCCGTCGATCGCGCTCATCAAATAAATATCAAAGTAGTCGGATTTGTCCGAGAGAAACGCAATTTGATCGCCGTTGGGCGAAAGCGCCGCGCTGTTGTTGATGAAATTGCGATACGCAACGTGATCGGTAAGCGGCTTGGCGATTTCATGCGGCTCCTGGCGATTAGCAATATCCGGCCAGTATTCCTTTTTGAGATGTTTGTGCCAGCTTTTGCTGAGATCATTAATCTCAACGCCGAGCGATTGCCGCACCGCACGCTCGAGGCTCTTGGTGATTTTGACTTTGTTCATCAATTCGCCGATTTTCTCCGCGCCGTATTTTTGCGCGAGATAATACAGCACAGATTGCCCGCCTTTGTAAGCGAGGAAGCCATAGCGGCTGAGATCATCGATTTTGGGTGCATATCCGTTGAGCGCGGCGTCGCGCATGAACATATCGCTTTCCGTATCCCAGCCGCGGCTTTCATATTCCGCCAAACCTTCAATGAACCACAGGGGAAGATGTGAGCGCGCCATTCCTGAGAGAATCGCCTGCATGCCTGAGCCGTAAACCATCTGCAACATCACGGCGTGCGTCAATTCATGATGAATCACATGCCGGAATTTTTCCCAATCGCCTTCATAGGGAATCACCACGCGGTTTTTGAAGAACTCGGTGAAGCCGCCGACCGACTCTTCCGGCGGGCCCAGGCTGAGATTGGTCTGCTGAAAATCATTGTGACTGTTATACACGACGATGGTGATACGATCGATCAATTCGTAGCGAAAATTTTCCTGCAATTCGTCGTAACTCTGCTCGGCGATTTCGGCAACGAATTCCGCCAGCGTTTCACCGCCCTCGTGAAAGTAAATATCAAAATGTGTTGATTGGATATATTTGGTTTTGAACGTCTTGTATTGAACGTGATTCTTGCCGAAGGTTTGGGCGTGTAGCGCCGGCGACTGCGTGAGAAAAAGGGAGGCTAAGATCAACGAATGCGTGAGAATTTTTTGCGTCATGCGTTCTCCTTCGGTAAGGCTGCCGGCCCTGGCGTCATGTGAAGCGAACAAGCCCGATAACTGATGAACTCTCGAAAAAGTTTGCAATTTTCAAACGATTCCGGTGGGCGATGGTTCCAAAGCCCTTGACATTCAAGCGCACGATGCTTATTGTGGTCGCGCAGTGGTTTAGAATCGGTGCAACATGTTTGGTTGACTATGCAAGCCGGACTTTGTGAACATTGTAAACATGTACAGGCCATTTACAGCCGTCGCGGAAGCCGTTTTCTCCTCTGCCGAAAGTCGGAAACCGATCCGGCTTTTTCAAAATATCCCCGGCTGCCGGTATTATCGTGCGACGGTTTTGTTCCCGCCGGCCCAACGCCCGGCGGCGCTGATTTGAAGAAATGAAATGTCCTGTGCCAATTTCAATAGCGGAGATAAAACATGCGATCTTTGAAGTTTCTGTGGATGGTTTTGCTTGGGTTCAGCCTGATGCTCTCCTGCGGCAAGCGCGATGATCGCGACGACATTCGAGCGCAATACGGCGAGCCGGATGAGTTGCAAGTTCGCGGCCGTGATATTGCCTATAGCGAAGTTTGGTTCTATTACAGTTTTGGGCAGGGGTTTGAATTTCGCCGCACCGCCGGATGCGGCAGTTATCAAGATACATATCTTTATGCGCCCTTCTATTTCACGCCAATTTCAGATACGGGCGCGGTCGCCCTGCAAGCGCCGGATTCACTCAAACACCGGTTGTCAACAAAACCTCCGTCGCTGTCGCCCTCCGATGGAATTTTTGCCCCGCGTTGAGCGAGGCGCGCCAAACGGAAGTGATTTGTCTAGGATTGTGTGTTGGAGAAAACATGCCTGATTTCGTGATTTTTGGCCGTAACCCGATTGCCGAGGCGCTTGCGGCCGAAGCGCCGCTGAAACGGCTGTTGTTGGCGCAGGGCGTCACCGGCGCCGATATTAACGCTTTCGTGCAGCAAGCCAAAGCGAGAAAAATACCGCTGCAAAACGTGCCGCGCCTCGAGCTGGATCGACTTGCCAAAACCAACAAGCATCAGGGCGTTTTGGCGTTCATGGCGCAGCTTGATTACGTCAGTTGTGAAACGATACTTTCCCGGGTGGAGCAGCGTGAGCCGAAAGAAAAGCCGGCGCTGATATTGTTGGATGGCGTGGAAGACCCGCGCAATCTCGGCGCGATCATTCGCGTGGCCGAAGGCGCGGGCATGCACGGCCTGGTTATCACCAAAAACCGTTGCGCCGAAGTGACGCCCGTGACCATCAAAACCGCAGCCGGCGCGGCTTTTCATTTGCCAATTGCACAAGTTTCCAACCTGGCGTCGCAAATCGATTGGCTCAAGAAACGCGGTTTATGGATTGTCGGGCTTGACGAACGGGGCGAAAACACGATTTTCGAGATGGATGCCAAAATGCCGCTCGCGATCGTGCT
Organism: Cytophagia bacterium CHB2; assembly: GCA_030263535.1. Classification (NCBI taxonomy): domain Bacteria; kingdom Pseudomonadati; phylum Bacteroidota; class Cytophagia; species Cytophagia bacterium CHB2. The sequence continues at coordinate 4,900 of SZPB01000011.1, read as the reverse complement.
CGGCGGCGAGGGGAAGGGTTTGCACCGGCTCGTGCGTGAGAAATGCGATTTCGTTTACAATATTCCAATGCGCGGGCAAGTCGCCTCGCTCAACGTCTCGACTGCGGCAGCCGTGGTGTGTTATGAAATCGTGCGGCAACGGCGCGCGGGATGAACTCCGCTGCCGTTCAATCGCTGCCGGCCACCGGCCGATTCATAAAATCACGGTAACGGCTTTCGATTTTTCCCGGCTTCAGCCGGCCGCTCGCAAACAGGTCTTTGATGAAATCGGCATAGGAGAGACGATCCAATTTTAGCCCCGACTCAAGATAGGAATAAATGACTGCTGCCAGCACGTGTATGCCGTTGTCTTTCGTGCGCAAATATTGCCGCACCAACTCGCCGGTTTCCTCCGCTTGCAGATTCGTTTGCGCTGTCAGAAGCTGGCGCCGCGCTGAAAGCCATAGCTCGGCGGCAATTACCAATTCTTTTTTGAAGTAGGCCGTGAGATTTGCTTGGCCTCCATTTGCAGCGACCGGTGAATAGGTATTCAGCAAAAACGCATCGGATTGCAGGTTTGAAAAATCTGCTGCCAATGTCGAGTCGATCAAGCGATCACAGTAGGGATGCAGAATCTCTTGATAGAAACTTCGAATTGTCGCTTTCAAGGGATTTTTAATGTCGGTGGCGCGTTGCTGGCTGCTGATGCGAAGTTCATGCGGCTGCGCCAAGGCAAGCAGGTAGATGTCGATGGTATCGGGGCATTGATAGTCAACGAGAAAATTTTGGATTTCACCCACCACATCATAACCTTGAAGATCTTGCTGAATCACGGCAACATCAGCCGTGATTTTCGGCAGAAGATTGCTGCGCCAGTACTCTTCAAAATTCTTATCAATTAAGTACTGTAAAACCGTCTGTACGTGGGGTTTCAGATCTACCCATTGCTTCCAATTTCTTGGCGAGCCATAATCGGATTGCATGAGACGATCATAAATTTGCGCATTATTTTGTATGGCTTGCAAAATGGCGCTCAGGCTGTCATCCGCCGGCACGGCGGCCATAAGCAGGCTCAGCCGGGGGCCGGGCGGCCATTCCGGGCCAAGCAGTTTGTCAATGTTCGCTATAGAAGTTTTTACCGGCGCGGGAAGATTTCTTGCCCAGGTTTGTGTAATTTCTGGATAGAATTTTTCATAAAGCGGCCTGCCGGTCATGATGCCGACGAGATGGCAGACATCATACTTCAAGGAAGGTTGGACCGACCAGTGGGTGGCAAAGGTGCGCGCTGTAGACGACTTCTGCTGATCACAGCCTGTAATTAAGATCAAACAAATGATCCCACCCCAAAATCCTATTGGTTTTTTGCGCATTCTTAAGGTCTCTTGTCTCCGCGTCGCTAATATAAGGATGCCGTTTGTAGTCGCGGTCAATTTAATGTTTTTGAAGAAAAATGCAAGCAGCCCAAAAAAATCCCCAGGTCCACGGGGACACTGGGGATTCTGAGGAGGAAGGAAAACGACAAAGCGATTTTAGCTCATGTGAAGCTCAAGGCCATCATTCTTGCGTCTCGAAGCTTCTCATTCGATTACTATAACCCTGAATGGAGGAAAATTGTTCCCGAAAAAATTATTTTTTGGAAAAAGCGTTGGCAGGCACGTCCGTCTCTTGAGCGAGGAGAGGCAAAAGGTAACGGAGCAACCGGGTAAGCTCCGCTGAAAGGTCTTCAACGTTTTTTAATGAGCAAAGAGCAAGGTTTTATGCGACGTTCATCCCGCTTTCCGCTCATTGTCAGAATCCCCTCGGGTTGCAACAAGTTTTGCTTGTGGTATAGCTTCAAAATTAAGAAGGGGAATTCTCTGATCGTTCCCGAGTTGAATGTCAGAAAATTCACCCTTCAATTTTCCCCAGAAAACGTCCCCTCAAACTATTACCCTAAGTCGGGCAAGAGAGTGGAAATGTGACAGACAAAGTTGCAAAAATTTTGAAATTTATTGCGCTCGAAAGAAATCTATCAGGCCGGTCTCAAGCCGCATTCCTGCTGTCACCGCCGTCCCAAGATAAGTCTTGATCAGCTTGTCGTTGTCAAATACTGGTGCATAAGCCGAGTGAAATGAAGATTTGTAAAGCAAGATGGGCAAAATTGGGGGCGCCGAGCTTGTTAAGCCTTTTTGTTCTTGAATTTTAACAGGTAGGTGCCGCGCATTGTTTATTATATGCGGACTTGCGAGAACACAGCCGCAATAGCATGAAAGCATCTCAAAACAAAATCCCACAAGAACGATGACAATTTGTAAGAATTTAGCCGTTCGAGGTTTTCGCCCACTAAAATGGAAATCCCACAGAATTGAACTCAAAAAGCTTAATTTCTGTGGGATTTTTATTTCTGTGGGCGTTTTTTTTCTTCTGGGTTCATTTAGCTAAATTCTTGCGACAATTTTTCTTATGGGATTCTGGGAATAGACTCAAGTTTTGGGTTATCCAGAAGGCAAAAAAACTTTCAGCGCTTGCCCGCGACGCGGTCATATTTGCCAGGCCCCGCTGCCTGGCTCGATTGGGCGATTGCCTTGATGCCGCCATCCTCACTCATCGCAACATTACCGTCAAATCTTGCTCCATCGCTAATCGTAAGCTTCGCTGTTTTAATGTCTCCGGCCAGGGTTGCACGAGCTTCCAGCACCACTTTGCCGCTGGCGAAGATCTGCCCGTTGAGACGCCCACCGATGATGGCGTTCTTGGTTCGTACTTCTCCGGTAACTTCGCCTTCTTTGCCCACCACCAAAGAATCGGTGGTCAGAATATGGCCGCTGACTTTGCCGTCCAAACGCATGCTGTTCTGAACTTTGATCGTTCCTTCGATAAGCGCGCCTTTGCCGATAATCGTGTTCAGGTCGCCGCTTCTGCCGGATTCTTCCATAGCCTGCCTTTTTTGTTGCGGATTGGAGGTGAATGATCGTGGAGAAGGCGGCGGTTGCTGTGCCGGCGCCGCCGGTTTGATTGTGTAACGCGGCGCCAATGTTTCAGGCGCGTGCACACGCTCCTCCACCGCTGATTGGACTTCGTCTTCCGTTTTGGAATATCCAAAAAGCTTCTCAAAAAATGACAATTTCATGTCGTGCGTCCTTCATCGCGCTGCGGCCATCTCGTGCCGGGATAATACTTCCATATTCTGCGGGTTGGAACGGCCGCTACGATTGGCGTTCTCCGGCAGCGACGCCGTTTTTTCGTCGTCACTCATTGAGCATTTGCCTTCGAATATTGCGCCCTCGTCGATTACCAGGCGCGAGGTTCGCACTTCACCATGCACCACAGACTTGGCCTCGAGCACGACCTTGCCGCTGGCCAGAATTTTGTTGCGCACTTTGCCGCCAATCACCGCATTGCGCACGCGCACCTCGCCTTCAATTTCACCCTCTTTGCCGACAATCAGCGAATCGCCAACTTGAATATTGCCGATCACTTTGCCATCAACGCGCAAACTGCTTTGCACGGTTAAAGAGCCTTCAAAAGTGGAGCCGCGACCAATGATCGTGTTCAATTCGCCGGTAGAACGTTCGGGTTCGGAGGTATCCTTTCGCGACAACATAGCAATCTCCTTTTATTCACGTTTCGAAAATGACTTTGATATTTACCAGCGGGTCTGTGCAAGTGAAGAAATCGACAGAAGAAAAGATTAGGTTGTCATATCCGGCGTGCGTGCGCCTTGAAATTTTTGTGCCAATGCCATGACGGAACCAATCAACACTGTGAGCAAAATTGCATAAGCAGCAGCGCTGCCAAGATTAAAGAGGCGTAACTCGGAAAAAATAGCCACAGAAATTGGCCGGTTAGAATAGGTATACAACAGAATCGAAGAAACGAACTCGCCGAGCGCAATGACGAATGCGGCCATCGCGCCGGTGGCTAGTCCGGGCAAAATTAACGGCAACGTCACCGCGCGAAAACGCAGCCACCAACGCGCGCCAAGATTTTGTGCAGCTTCTTCCAGGGCGGGGTCGAGTTGAGCAAAAGCGGCAACGGTTGCGCGAAACTGCACGGGCAAATGGCGGATAAAGTACGCCAGCGGCAACATCGCAGAGGTTCCGATCAAAATCGTGCCGGCCGTAAACCAATGCGGCCGGTCGAAGGCGACAATCAACGCCATTGCAATGACAGTGCCGGGCACCGCCCACGGCAGCATCACGCTCATTTCAACCAAACCGCTTGCGCCGGATATGCGTTGCTTGCGCCCGGCAAAATAGGCGGCGAGCAAAGCCACAACCGTGCCGAAAGCCGTAGCAATCGCCGACATCCATAAACTGTTCAGCCAGGGCTCGGCCGCTTTGGGGTTGCGGAACAAATCTAGAAAATTTTCGAAAGTGAACGTGTCCGGCAAAATCTGATACGTCCACGTGCCGTTTTTTACGAAGGCCATGAGCAGGAGGGTCAATTGCGGCAAGATCAACACAAGAATGATAACAAATCCCACACAGGCCAGAATGACTTTTTGCCAGGTCGCGGTCACGAGGTGCGGCGGCGCTATGACGCCTTTGCTGCCGCGGCCTAGTTCATAACGATTACCATACCAACGCAGCAAGAATACGAATGCCGTCGAAATACTCGCCAGAATGACGGATTGCGTAAGCGCCAGCGGAAAATCACCGTTTAATTTTGCATTGTAAATTTCCAGAGAGAGAAAGCGCCAATCCCCGCCGAACAGATACGGCGCGGTGAAGCTTGCCATGGCATTCATGAACACCAGCATGGCCGCGCCGAGCAGGGCGGGGCGCAGTTGCGGCAGAATCACCTGGCGCCAAACCCGCCCGCGCCTCGCGCCCAGGCCGTAAGCGGCTTCTTCCAGTGAACGGTCGGCGTTGGCCAACGCATTGCGCGCCAAAAGATAAAAAAAAACATAAAAACTGTAGGTGTGAATGAGCAATATGGC
>SZPB01000010.1 GCA_030263535.1 Cytophagia bacterium CHB2 | reverse complement strand
CGCGCCGGCGCCGAAGGCAGAGCAGGATTTCTGTGTAATTGTTCATGGCACATTTGATGAACAGCGTCTCAAAGATTATCTCAAACAAAAGAGCCTTGAAGAAAAACAGGAACTGCCCTGGCAGGAGGAAACGGTTGGCACGCATACAATTTATACTTCTGCCAAAGGCAGAGATAACCGGGCATGGTGTTTCGCCGACGCGAACACGTTATATGCCGGCGATCGTGATTGGATCGTGGCTCTGCTGCAAGGTGAGAAACCCGAGACGCGCGGTGTGCCGGCAAACATGCTTGCGGAATTGGAAAAGAAAGTGAGCTATGGCGATCAATTCTGGTTTGCAGTCGAGATTACGGAGGACATGAAAAAGGCGGGACACGTTCCCGAGGAATTGCGACAGCAATTCCCCAAGTTTGAGGATGTGAATGCCGTGGCGTTCTCAGCGCGAGTTGAAAAAGGCGTGACGTTCGCGGGTGAAATCGACTGCGGCAAGGCGGAGACCAGCAAGCTTTTGGTCGATTTAATGCGCGGCGGGTTGGCAGCGGCAAAACTTTCGGTCGCAGAGGATCGTCCGGCGGTTGATGCGTTGAACAGCATCAACATTGATCAAAAAGATCACAAAACTGTGGTGCGTGGCGAGTTGAGCGAGGATTTTTTCAAGAAGTTGCGTGAGCAAAAATTATTCATCTGGGATGAAAAATTCGCGCATCGCCGGCCGCGCGGCGAGATCTAACACTTTCGAATAACCATTGCTGAGGAACTCAACAAGGTTCTTCCTAGAAATTCTGATTGACAATGAGAAGGCCCGCGACGAAAACCTCGTCACGGGCCATTTTAATTTGTGCGGCCATCGTAGGGCAGAACTCTATTCTTGAGATATTGCGCGTGAAATTCCCTGGCCCTGGCGCGGTCAAGATTGGCGTAGCAATAAACACAACCGTGCGGACAGCTATCATAATAGCCTAAATCGCGGCTTTCGTAACAACCGCAATCGTCGCGCGTAGGTGTGGCCTTCAGCATGCGATAACGCTCAGGCGCAATTTGCCGGACGGTCTCGACATCAACACAATGCGCTTTCTCAACCTGTGGAATCTCACAAAGCTCATCCTGGCAACACGAATAAAGCTGCATGCCGTTCGCCGCGGCAAGTGCAACAAGCTGGCGCACAAGGTCAAGCCGTTCCTGCAACGCCGCATCACGAAAGGATATGCCATGCTGCCGGCTCGCCCGGGCTAAATTACGCTGCACCTTTTGGTACCAATTGACAAATGAAAAATAGCAACGTGCCGTGGCGCCGAGCAAGCGTTCCGCCAACTCGCCGAATTTCTGCACGTGATACTCTACTGGCGTCTGATCCGACAACACAATTGGATCATAACGCCAGAAAATTTGACCGGGATAACGCGCAGCGAGACGCTGAAACGTTGCGACAGCAAAATCAAGCGGTGGGTTATTGGTCTCCACTGTTTTGGGCAGGCCATTAATAGTAAAATGAAAATAGTACGCCCGGCCATAAAGCTGATCGAGCCGATCGAGATACTTTTCAAGCGGGTAAGGATTGCGCGTCCAAAAGACCAGGAACAACACATGCTCGGGCCGCAAAGAAAGGCGTACAGGCTTGAAGCTCATCGGATTGGGGTAGATGACTTCACCCCGCTCGACTTGCTGCATAAACCAATTGGCATAATAAGCCGGAATATCCGTGCGTCGCGAGACGGAGATGATGCGCGGCGTTGTGACCGTTCTCTTCGCCATGTTCATTTCGCCAACGGAACCTTCAATTCAAACCGCCAATCCGATTACAAAAGCCCGGACAGTGATTCACGACTGCCGCTCCGGCTCACTTGTCGAGCCTTCGACCGATAAAGGAATTTTGCTGCCTCGGCTGTTTGCGATTTAGTTAATAATCGCCTCAATTCTGCTCTCTGGAAAAATCCACCTTCGGCGCTTGCTGCGCTTCTGCCGAGGCTTCAAAATAAGGCTTTTGGTTGAACCCGAATATGCCGGCAATAATGTTGGTCGGAAACGTGCGCGCCGTGCTGTTGAAGCCCTGCACCGTTTCATTAAAACGCCGGCGCGCGGTGGTGATGCGATTCTCCGTGCCCTCGAGCTGTGTTTGCAAATCGAGGTAATTCTGGTTGGCTTTCAACTCGGGATACCGTTCCACAACCACGAGCAGCCGGCTCAATGCCGAAGTCAGGTTATCCTGCGCCTGCTGGAAGCGCTGAAAGGCCTGCGGATCATTCAATAACTTGTCGGCATCAACATTGATTTCCGGCCGGGTAGCGTTGGCGCGCGCTTCGATGACGCTCTCCAGCGTTTCCCGTTCGAAATCTGCCGCGCCTTTCACCGTTGCCACAAGATTCGGAATCAAATCCGCGCGGCGCTGATAGTTGTTTTGCACCTCCGCCCAGGACTGCTTCACGCCTTCATCGAGGCCTACCAACTTGTTATAGTTGCCGGAAAAAAAACTGTACAATAGAAAACCCAAAACCACAACAACGCCCAGGCCGATAAGAAACTTTTTACCCATTTTCCAATCCTCCTTCAAACAGTTGAGATGAAATTTACATCCGATCAATATAGTCAGAAAATTTTTCGATTTGAACGAGGTAATCCTCCGTCAATCGCCACAACTCTTCACGATACGGGCGGCTCTCGTGTTCATGCAAACGCAGCAGCGGCGCGATAAAACTCTCGTCCAAATTCGCCACACGCGCGACTTGCTGGAAAAGCTCCTTGCGTTTCACGGGAATCTCTTCATTCTTTAAGAACAAAAAGGCTTCGAAGAGCGCATACAAATCGCTAATTGAGCGGACCAGCAAATCGTGCAAAGCATTGCGCTCAGCGCCAACGCTCAAAAAACCTTTCCACAAATGAACCAACTTGCCCTTGATTTCACGCTCGAGTTGCAGCCGCACATGCTGAGGTGACGGAGCCAAATCCTGCAGCACGTCTTCGCCAAACAGAGCACGATGATGGCGTTGCAAACTCAGAATCTCGATGGGAAAGCTATCGAGTGAAGCGCGTAAGAAATCGCGCGTCAACACCAGCGGCGCGACCACGCCGTGCTGGCGCCATTTTTCGGTAAACGGAATAGCCGTGCGCAGCTTTTTCATGGCCTCCGGTTTGAGTATGACCAAAAAATTAATGTCCGAGCTTTGGCCGGAATATTCACCGCGCACGACGCTGCCATAAAGAATGATGGCCTCCAGCCCGCTGCCAAAAGCCGTTTGCCAATCGTTGATGTACTCCGCAAAAATCGTTTCCGGAGTAGCCGGCATTTTTTTCATGATTGTTCTTCTCTACTTTTGTCACGCCTCTTCGACCTATGTGGAGATTTGCGCGTACAACATCCTAAACTTGTAAAGCGTTCGACTTAAATAATCACGCTTCGATAAGCTAAGCCTGCGTTGCAACCAATCGTTTTCTTGGGCATTGCTTCGTTTTAAAAACTTCCTCCCGCCCCTCCCCCGCCGCTGCGGCCACCGCCGAAGCCGCCAAAACCGCCGCCTCCAAATCCACCACCGCCAAAGCCGCCCCCCCAACCTCCACCGCGATAACGCCCGCCGCCAAGCCCGCCGGAATACAACATCGGCCCGAGCAAACCGGAACGCGCAAGAATAATGAGAATCACGATGATGATGATCAGCGTTGTAACCGGGAACTCGCCCTCCTCTGGTCGCCGGCTTAAACGGGGTCGAATGGCGCCGGTGATTTCTACACCTGCATCCTCGGCAATTACGCCCACGATCACACGCACGCCTGCAAGCAAACCCGCGCCGAAATCATTGCGCTGCAGATCAGGCACCATATACTGCCGAAAAATTCGCCCCGCAGTAATATCCGGCAGAATACCCTCAAGGCCATAGCCGACTTCAATACGCGCTTTACGTTCCTGCACAGTCAAAAAAATCAAAACGCCGTTGTCTTTCCCCTTCTTGCCGATGCCCCATTTTTCGAACAGGCGGATGGCGTAATCGGTATAGTCGTAATCGCCGATGGAATCGATGGTAACAACCGTGACTTCCGCGCCGGTTTTCTGCTCGAGTTCTGTCGTTAATGTTGTGATTTGTGCTTCAATATCGTCCGGAATCACATGTGCAAAGTCATTCACAAAACCAACCGGCGCAGGGAAATTTTGCGCGCGCGCCGGCGCGCCTATCCACAACAGCCCCGCAATAACTAGGAAAATTTTGATTCGCATGTTCTCCCGCTTCACATCTCTCAGATGAATGTTATGAGCAATTCTAACCGTTCAGTCTTTTTCGGGCGTGGTTTATCGCTGTTATCTTGCGAAATTTTTGTCACGCGCTCAACGCCGTGTTGGATGCTTGGCATATAACGCCGCGCCACAAATTAAAAGCAAGCTTGGGTAATCGCTCGAGCGCATCGGAACATGTTATAGGATATTTTTGCGCTTCGTGAAATCTGGTCAAACTGAGCATGCTTTTGAAGAATCTCCTCGGGAAGTGGAAAACCGCGAGTCCGGACGGTTGTCAAGCAATTCGACGGATTGTAAGATGGGTATGGTGGATGACTTGTTCACATTGGCTGCGTGCAGATTACCATATCACCGCCAAAAAATCAAGCGGAAAAATATATGCCGGTTGCGATTGCGTTTCATTTTGCTTGCATCTTTGCCTTGCTGGAATTATCTATGGCCTCAACCAAATCAACTTCAGGGCAAAACTCGCATGCCACAAAAAAATTCTGATTCCGGCCGCGCCTGGGGCGAACAAAGCTCGCAAACATTCATCGATTATGGCAACTACTTTGTGCCGGAGCGTGAAGTTCAAATGCAAACTCTCGTTGCGTTGATTCCGCCGCGCATGCATACATTTCATGTTCTGGAGCTTTGCTGCGGCGAAGGTTTGCTAGCTGAAGCCGTACTGCAACGCTTCACGACAAGTATCGTACACGGCTTCGATGGTTCACGTGAAATGCTGAACAAGGCGCTGAGCCGCCTCGCCCGTTTTGGTGAACGGTTTGATACGGCTCACTTCGATCTGGCTGCTTCCGATTGGCGCAAATTGCCGTATCCAGTTCACGCCGTGCTCTCCTCGCTGGCCATTCATCATTTGGACGGCAATCAAAAACTTCAGCTCTGTTGCGATATATTTGAACTGTTGGAATCAGAGGGTGTATTTCTTATTGCAGATGTGGTTCAGCCCGCGCATGCTCAGGGTGTAGCCGTTGCTGCGGAAGCCTGGGATGAGGCAACGCGCCAACGCGCGCTATATCTCGATGGCGATCTGCGCGCATTCGAGTATTTTCAGCAGAGCGAGTGGAACATGTACCGCCATCCGGATGGCATCGACAAACCTTCGGGTCTCTTCGAGCAATTGCAATGGCTGGCGCAAGCGGGGTTTGTAGATATCGATGTCTACTGGATGAAAGCCGGGCATGCCATTTTCGGCGGGCGAAAAGCATGACCATTTTGCAAGCATTTCGAAAAGGAGGCAGCCTGTGAGAATCAAATCCTGGCAATCTTACCTCGTTTTTTACACGCTTCTGTTAGGCGCGGCGTTCTTGGCGGTAAATTTCAGTCAACCCAAAACAAAAGATGAAAAACGTATCGCGCCGTTGTTCAAAGATCTCGGCAATCATCATCATGCCATCACCACCAAGTCGCCATTGGCGCAAAAATATTTTGATCAGGGCCTGATTTTAACGTATGCCTTCAATCATCCTGAAGCTATTCGTTCTTTTAAGGAAGCGGTGAGACTCGATTCGACCTGTGCCATGGCCTATTGGGGAATCGCGTTGGCGCTTGGCCCGAATATCAACTCCTCAATGGATCCCGGCGTCATACCGGAGGCTTACGCGATGGCACAAAAAGCCAACTTACTTGCAGCGCAAGTCAGCGAGAACGAGCGCGGCTACATTCAAGCGCTGGCGCAACGCTATTCACTCGATTCCACCATTGCGCGCGAAACTCTCGATCTCGCCTACGCCAACGCCATGCGCGAGTTTTCACAAAAATTTCCGGATGATCTCGATGCGGCAACGCTGTTTGCTGAAGCCTTGATGGATTTGAATCCCTGGAATCATTGGGATAAAGAGGGCCGGCCCGATGTTGATACACCGGAAATCGTTACAACGCTTGAAGCGGTGCTCCGCCGCAATCCCAATCATCCGGGCGCAAATCATTACTACATTCACGCTGTTGAGGCTTCGCCGCATCCTGAAAAGGCGCTGGCATGCGCTGATCGCCTGGGTAGCATTTCACCGGGTGCGGGACATCTTGTGCATATGCCGGCGCACATTTACATGCGCACCGGACGCTATTACGAGGCTTCGTTAGCGAACGAGGCCGCTGCTAAAGCCGATGAATCCTATATCACGCAATGCAACCGGCAGGGTTTCTACCCAGCCATGTACTATCCGCATAACATTCATTTCTTATGGGCCTCGGCTAGCATGGAAGGCCGCAGCACGGTTGCCATCGACGCCGCACGCAAACTCGTTGCCAGCATTCCCCTGCAACGCTTTCGAGAGTTTTCTTTTTTAGAAGCATTCCTACCGACGCCGTTATTCGCGCTCGCGCGTTTCAGCAAGTGGCATGAGATTCTGGCAGAGCCTAAACCCGCACCCGAGTTTAAATACACAACAGCCATCTGGCATTATGTGCGCGGGCTTGTTTTTGCGAGTCAAGGCAAAGCAGATGAAGCAGCAGCGGAACAGGCGCAATTGCTCGCGCTTGCACAAAATGATACGATCAAAAATCTCATTCTCTTTGGCGGCTCAAATGCCGCCGCGCTGCTCGATATTGCCAATCATACACTTGCAGGAGAAGTTGCAGGCGCACGCGGGCAGATCGATGAGATGATTCGTGAACTGTGGCAAGCAGCAAAGCTGCAAGATGCGCTGCCCTACATCGAGCCTCCGCCGTGGTATTTGCACATCCGGCAAGTGATCGGCCAGGCTCTGCTCAAAGCAAAGCGTCCCGCCGAAGCTGAAACAACTTTTCGTGAGGATTTAGAACAAAATCCTTTTAATGGCTGGTCGCTGCAGGGACTTGAGCAAAGCTTGCGCCTGCAGGGAAAAAGAGAAGAGGCTGATGGCGTGCAAGAACAATTCAAACAAGCCTGGAGCCGGGCCGACGTCACCGCCGCCTATCTCAGCTCATGCTGCTCGTCAGACAAGCCCAAATAATGAATCACGCTTCTTGTTTTTAACAATGCGCATCGAGACGCCGGAAATTTGATTGCCAAGGGAAAATATTGCGGGGAGTCATCAAACAATTGGTGAGAGTACAGATCAACACCATCACAACACGAAGACTGGGGCATTGTTATTGTACCAACCAACAACAATGTGTTTTATCTTGGGATTGAGGAAGTTATTGTTTATGAAATGAGGTAGGTTTTTGCCAAAGCGCCAAAATGCGCCAGTTGCTGATTTTCCCAAGCTTCATCATAGCCCAGCTCACTTGCCATCAACTTGGCAACTTGCGGTGCAATGGCGAGGCTGGCTTTGGCATCCAGAAGCAATGCACGCGTACGCCGTGACAACACGTCTTCAAGCGTGCAAGCCATCTCATGACGCACGGCCCAGATGATTTCGCCGGCAGAATACGGCAAGTTCGGATGAAGACGCGCACGGAAAGTCGATCGTTCCTGCAGCAATCGTTCTAAAGCCGCCGCGTCAGCGCCATAAACATGCCACGGCGCGACGCTTTCTTCAGCCGGTTGCCAACCGTGCAAACGCAGATGTTCCGTCATCGAGGGTTTTTCCGGCAAATCCGCCAAAACCGCTGCTTGATTCACCGTGTCTTCCGCCATTCTGCGATACGTTGTCCATTTCCCGCCGGTGATGGTGAGCAAACCGGAAGATGAAATCATCAGCGTATGATCGCGCGACAGCGCCGAGGTTGATTCGCTGTGATTTGCTTTGACCAGCGGCCGCAATCCGGCAAAAACGCTCAAAACGTCTTGCGATGTTGGATCCTTGGTGAGATAGCGCGCCGCATGCTTGAGTAGAAATTCAATCTCCTCGGCGAGAGGTTTTGGCTCTTCCTGAATCTCATCAACCGGCGTATCCGTGGTGCCGACGAGTGTACGATCGTGCCAGGGAATGGCAAAGAGCACGCGGCCATCGTCCGTGTGCGGCACCATGATCGCATGCTCTCCCGCCAAAAAAGATTTATCCAATACGAGATGAATACCCTGACTTGGCGCTATGATCGCGGCTGCGTCGTCATCATCCATGCGCCGGATCACGTCGCAGAATACGCCCGTGGCATTGATTACGACACGGCTCTGCAACTCGAATATATCTCCTGTCAGAATATTCTCGGCGCGCACGCCTGTCACCAAATCACCTTCTTTGAGCAACGAAAGAACTTTCATGTAATTCATCGCCGTCGCGCCAAGATCGACTGCGGTCTGCGCCAGGCAAATGGCCAACCGGGCGTCATCGAACTGGCCGTCATAATAAATGACGCCGCCTTTGAGACCCTCCGGTTCGAGCGTCGGCAGGCGTTGCAGCGTTTCTTCGCGTGAAAGAATTTGCGAGGGCCCTAATCCCAATTTGCCGGCGAGTATGTCGTAAAGCTTCAAACCGATGCCGTAAAACGGGCCTTCCCACCAATCATACAACGGCACCACAAAGGCGAGATGATGCACAAGATGCGGGGCATTCTGGATCAACAGCCCGCGCTCGCGCAGCGCTTCGAGCACGAGTGTGATGTTACCCTGCTTAAGATAACGCACGCCGCCGTGAATCAGTTTTGTGCTGCGACTCGAGGTGCCTTGCGCGAAATCGCCTTGTTCGAGCAAAAGCGTTTTATAGCCGCGCGCTGCTGCTTCCACTGCGGCGCCCAAGCCCGTTGCCCCGCCGCCAATGATGATCATATCCCACCGGGTCGAAGAGGATTGCACCCTCTTGAGCATTTCTTGACGCTTCATCACATTCTCTTCAAATAGTCGAAAAAACCGCTTCCAACTGGTCCAATCCCGATTGCAGCAAAAAACCAGGATTGCGGCCATAACTTTTGACACCGACGATGAACAAATTCGGTTCGCCGCTTTGCAAATCTTTAGGATGGATTTCGATCTTCGCCAAACAATCCGTGATATTCGAGAGCGCTTTATACAAACCACGCGAACCTTCGGTAATGTTTGAGACTTCCACTGCTGTTTCGCGCAGCATCTCAAGGTTCGGTCGATATCCCGTCAGCGAAATAACTTCATCCACCTCGATGATTTCAACGCTTTTCCAAACTTTAAGCGCGACCTTAAGCGAAGCGGATTCGGCATTGCCGGCGCGTTGAAATTCTTCCACGGTTGCCCGGCGCAAAATTTTTAAATTTGCCGGCGGGCGAGCAGCCAGCGCATTGGCGGCATCAACAATGGCCGCACGTTCAGCAAGCGGATCATCTGGAACCTCGGGCACAGGTTTCGTGCGATCCGAGCGCACAGCCCAAACGACTTGCGTGGCAGCCTCGCGCTGCAACAATTCGTGGAATGCCACAATGGTGTTAGCCGCAGAATGGCCGTTACCCAGCACTAATATGCGTTTGCCCGTGAAGCGTTCCGCTTGCTGCATCAGATTCGGCGGATGGCGAATGATACGATCGTTGATACTCCGCTCGCCGAGAGCGGGCATGCCGGCGGCGCCGCTCCAGTTCCCCAGGCCAAAAACACCGCTGGCGTCGAACACATAATCGGCTTGATAAACCTGCTCACGGCCTTCACGGTCTTCTGCGAGAATTCTAAAGCCGCGCTCTGCGCGCAAGGGATGATTCGGCAATCCCATTTTTCCCAAACCGATGCGCGCCATTGCTGTGACGCGTTGACCAGTGATGATTTTGTTTTTCAGAATTTCCGCTTGCGCCAGCGGCTCTAACACGGTTTTGACGAATTCATTTCCGGTCTGAATCGTCTCCCCTTTTGGCAATTTGTCGCCCAAAATTTCTTTCGCGCGACTGGAAAGATTCATTGCGAGCGGCGAAAACATGCGGATGTGTCCCCATTGCCGGATATGCTCGCCGACGCGGCCCGCTTCGAGTACGATCGTTTCGAAACCGCGATCAATCAAGAGCAACGCGGTTTCCAAGCCCATGGGGCCGGCGCCGATTACCACAGCGCGCCGCGGTTTGGTCGAAGCCATCATAAATTCACTCTACTTTTCGGTGGAAGCCTTGCCAATGGTGGGTTGATGTCTCTAAGAATCAGACAGTCATTTGACCATCCAGCCGGCAGTTACTCGTCTCGGGCCTGCACATTCAACGATTGAATATGATGCACCAACGAAGTACCCGCACGCAGCGAAGCGCCGACATGAACTGCTTCCGCCATTTGCTCAGGTGTTGCGCCTTCTTTTTGCGAGCCTGTGGTCCAGGCATCAATGCAATAGGGACATTGCAAGACGTGTGCAACCGACAAGGCGATCAAGGCCTTGGTCTTCTTATCCAGCGCGCCGTCTTGATGGCACTCGTTATACCAGTCCAACCACATTTTAAACAATTTGGGCTGCGGGCCGCCAACTTCACCGAAACGCGCCAAATCTTCGCTCAAATAATAACTGGGCATGAAAGACTCCAAATGAATTTGATAACATCGTTAGAATTACACGATTCATTGCACTATCAAGACGAACTAATATTTTCCTCGTTTACGTTCTTTGCCCGGAAGAATTTCGAGGCACGTCGTCCACCAGCCACTCAAGACGGTTTCGATGAATTCTTGCGGAAGCTTTTCTTCCCTCATCTCAGCGGCCAGGCGTTGATGATCATACGCGAGCGGGCGATATTCAACTTTCAATTCCGGCGTAAATTCAACCACAGTGTACCAAACGTTGGTGTGGCCATCATTCTCGGGTCGGCCAATAACGCCAACATTCGCGAAGAGTTTTCCCTCGGGCGTGCAACGCTGCCATTTGATGCCGGTATGCGTGGCAAGAATTACGTCGGCATCGTAATCCACAAAAAGCTTTTGCAAAAAATGCGTGGGCGTGGCAGACTCCCACAAAAATTCGTTGGTTTTGCGCGGCGAACCGTGGCAGAGCAAAACGCGGTTGCCAAAAGATTCAAATCGAATAACCGGCGGCAACGCGCGTTGAAACGATTTGAACTCCTGCGAGGTGTTGGCCAGGGTATAATCATAACTGATTTGAGCAAAGTAATTGTCGCGCGGATCGGTATACCCGCATTGGCAATCATTCAAATCATTGCCGATACTGTTGTCATAATTGCCCTGCACCACTTGTACGCGGCCTTCGACCAAGAGCGGATACACGCGATTCGGATGCGGTCCAAACGCGCCGAGATCCCCCAAACAAAAAATGGCGTCATGTTTGATGCCATTTGTTTCACGTAACAAAGCTGCAAGCGCCAGATAATTATTGTAAACGCCCCCAAAAACAATAATACGGCTATAGTTGGTTACGCCGAGATTCATGTTGGTTATTCATCAAATTATGCGTCACGTATCCCGCCCCACGGAAAAATTGCTGCAAATGGCGCCGCTGAGATAACACGTATAACAAGCCTGGTGGCGCAACGGATACGGATGAAAAGCCTCTGCGAGCGACTCTCCTAGGTTGGCATCGGGCTTCTCGATCAGGATCGGGCAAACATAAACGCCGCGATCTGTCGCCACGCGGCTGTTGCTGCAAAGCAATAGCCGTTTATCATAACCTTCCATCATTTCCGGCGTCACCCATTCCGCCGGCGTATAGCGGCGTTCCCGTTCGGCTTCGCGGCCAATGCGCAATTGCGGCATGATCTTGAGACGCGGACGCGTATATCCGATTTTTTTTAGGGCTTCTTGAAAGCCGCTAAGCACACGTTCATGTTCGTGCTCAGGCCAGCTTTGCATGCAGGTGATGATGGGAAGAAATCCGGCTTGCACGAGGTGTTTTATACCATTCATGGCGCGCAGGAATGTGCCTTTGCCTCGAATCGGATCGTTTGTTGCGGCATCAAAGCCATCCAGGCTGATGCGAAGTTCAAGAGTGTAGGAACTTTGATGAGATAAGCCCCACAGCGTTTGGGCAAGTTGGGGAGAGATCAACAGGCCATTGGAAAGCACGCTCGCCGGGCCCAGGGCAAGAGTATCTTGCAGAATCGCGATCATGTCACGATTCATGAACGGTTCGCCGCCGGTAAAATAATACTCTTTCACGCCGTATCGTATGGATTCTTCGAGATACCGGCGAACCAGAGCGTGCGACATAAATCCAAATGCATGGTTTTTCGGGCTGCAACTGATGAAGCAATGTGTACACCATAAATTGCATATCGTGCCACTGACCTGGAACCACAATGCGTCCAATTCATACAGCGGCACTTTCGGCACAAATGCCTGCGGTTGAACAAATTCGGACGGAACAATCGCCATCGTCTTCCCTTCAACGTGTTTCACATTTTCCACATATGCACGGCTGTGCATATATGAAACCGCAATCTATCGTAAGATATTCCCGTTTGCAAGGGAAAATTACCGTCCGCGATCTGGTTAGACGCCAATCAAAACGAGAGGCCGATCTCGGCCTGGAATAAAGAGTTTCGAACCGTATCTATTCCAAGCGTGCAGCGCTATTTAACCAAATGATACTCCTCCTGCCGGCGCAACACCCATGTGATTTTGCCCTCGCCATCAATCACCGCATCTTCTTCCTGGCCCACCCACAGCTTTTGCCCGCCCCATTCCGGCACTTCCGTCGTTGCCGATAATTCGATCGAATGCCACGTGTTCGGCAATAGCAAAACATCGCCGCGGCCGGGCACGCCTTCCTGCCTGTCCCACAATCCGACCAACGGTCCGGCGCCATGACCATGATCTCCAATGGGATGCGTGTAGACCGTGCCGGCAATGCCCGCGTTTTTCACTGCCGCCAATGTATTTGCCAAAATCTCATTGCCGCTTTGCCCCGGACGCATGCGCTCCATCAACAGGTCTTGCATGCGATTGGCATTGCGCAAGGCTTGCTGAATGCCCGCAGGCGGTTGCTTCTCACCGGAGCGTAAAACATAACCCATGTGTTGCGTATCCGTGTTTAATCCCATTGCCGTAATGCCAAAATCAACGTGCAACACATCGCCACGTTGAATGACAACGCCCTCTTTCTCTGCCAACAGACTTTCACGCGGCTTACCTTGGCGTTGCACCGTGACCGAGGGATGAAACCACACACCGAGGCCCATGCCATTCACCTCATGCCGCAGCCACCACACCACGTCTTCACTCGTGGTTTTGCCGGGCGTGATCACTTCGTTCGAAAAAGCGCGCGTGATGAGAGCATGCACGATCGTCATCATGTCGCGATAAATCGGCAGCATTTCCGGAAGGCGAATGGCGATATAATCGAGCGGCAGCAAGTCGGTGCGCACCAGCCGGCTCGTCCATTTTTCGCCGAGCGCCTTTTCAAGCGCTTCTTTTTCACTCGCGGATAAGCCGTCGGAAAACGCATGCGTAGCGGAAACGTTGATCCCGATCGTCGCCGGTTGGCGATCATCGATCAACTTGCGCAGCAACGCCCATTGGCCGCCTCCCCACAGCTCGCGGTTTTCAATATCAGGATCGCGATAAACCGTGTAAATGCCGCCTTGCGAGCCGCCGCCGAGCGCGAGTCTTTCAACGCCTAATTGTTCGCCGCGATCATGAAAGACGTAAATCGTACGCCGCCGCGCGGCAAACGTGGTGGGCGCAACCAGCGAAAAGAAAACCGGTTCTTCATTGTATTCCCGGCAGATCACCAGCCACATCTCGATGCCATGACGCCGCATCAACTGCGGCAGCACGCGCTCCAACCTGAGCTTGAGCCATTCTTGCTGAATACTCGCCTGCTGCCGCAATGCGCCAAGAAAGGGCAAACCATTTTGGGCGTTCGCTTCACGAATTAACGCCAGGGCAAGCAATAGCTGCAAACATACCATGAAAGGCTTCACTTTCAGCATGGCGGACTCCTTTGATTATTCGGTGATCAACATCTTGCGTGTTTGCAAAAGACCTTGGCTTTGACCTGTAGAAGCGCTCCTCGTGCGCATTGTGTAAAAATAAACACCCGGTGCAAAGTTCGCAACAGACAAACGACGTTGATGGGAGCCGCGTGCTTGCGCAAGCTCGGTCAACCTTGCCACCTCCTGCCCCAGGAGATTGTGCACGGCAATGTTAACCGAGGAGGCTTCACTCAATTCATATCCAATCACGGTTTCATGATTTCCGGAAACGGCGCTCAAGGAAATCGGGTTCGGATAATTCTGATAGAGTCGAAACGAAAAAACGGGAGCATGCGGTTGCACGACATCAGAAATCTGATCGCCGATCAACGGCCGTTCCCACACGCCGTTGCCGTGCGTCGCAACACGAATGGCGCGATTACTCGGCGAGATCGATAAATCCATCACCAGCGCTGTGGGCATGCCCTCCTGCCAGGCCTGCCAATTGTCGCCGCCATCCAACGAAACATAAACGCCGAGATCATTGCCGAAATAAATATGATGAGGAAACCGTGGATCGACGGTAACCGCCGAAGACGGAACATCGGGCAAACCGGCGCCGATATCAACCCAACTCAGTCCAGCATCATTTGATTTAAACAAATGCGAGGAGCCGAAGCCGGAGAACACGACATGCACATTGCGCGAGTCATTGGGATCGACGGCAATATCCATCGGATAACGATCCGGCAAGTTGGAGGTAAGGTCCTCCCAACTCGCGCCGCCGTTGATCGTGCGAAAAACATGCGCACGGCTGTTGATCGGCGAGGTGGCAGCATAAACCGTGTCGGCATTTGTCGCGGACATTGCCAGTGACAACACTGGATTATTATCAAGCGTGAAATTATTGTTCGTCGCCGTCCAAAAGCCTGCTGCGTTGGTGGTTTTATACACACGCGATGTTCCGGCATACAAAATGTTGCTGTTGGAAGGCGAAACGACATATGGCGCGACAAATCCGGCGCCGCTGCGATTGATACCGCTGGTCACGCTGTACCACGAGCTTTCATGGCCGCGATTAGTGGATTTGAAGATATTGAGATTTTGTGCTTCGCCGTACATCACATTATGATCGAAAGGATCGATCGCAGTCCAACAACCATCGCCGCCGATTACGCGCCGCCAGGCGTCCGTGCCTTCATAAATCACAGTTGAGTTGTCTTGCAAGCCGCCGATGGCCAGCGTAGAGTCTGAAGTCGCACTCGAAAAGCCGTTATAGAATTGCGTCGTGGCATAGCCGCCGTTCAACCCCTCAAATGTTTCACCGCCGTCTGTGGTGCGAAACACGCCGCCATCATTCGTGAAGTAGATGATGTCAGGACTAAACGGATCGCCAGCCACGGCATGATGATCCGCGTGCGAATAATGTGGCGGACCTTCAGGGCCGCCCACCGGCACCACGCCGAACTGCCACGCGGCCCAATCCGATTTTTTTGTGAACGTCACACCGCCGTTGGTGGATTTCCACAAATCAATGCCGCCGGCAATGATGAAATCAGGATCGGTGGGATGCACCCAGATGAAATGCGAATACCAGCCTTGATATTGCGCAATATCCAACGTTGTAACCCGCCTCCAACTATCGCCGCCATCGTCGCTGCGATAAATGCCGACTGTTCGAAAATCATTCGCCACGTCGGCATATATGATTCGGGGATTCGCTTGATGAATGTCAATAATGGTTTTGCCGGTATAATTTATCGGCAAGCCATTGGTGAGTTGCTGCCAATTCAGGCCGGCATCAGTTGAGCGATAGACTGCCGCACCCGGGCTGCCCAATCCGCCGCACGATGCAAAGACAATATCCGGGTTTTGCGGATTAATATCGATATCCATCACCATCAAAACGCCATGAACCTGCGTCCACGAAGCGCCGGCATTGATTGACTTGTATGTGCCTTCCGTTGTGCCGGCATAAATAATGTTTGAATTCTGCGGGCTGATTGCCAGCGCTTGCACGCCGCGCTTTTGATCATAACTCCAATCAAGACTCTTCGACCACGTCGCGCCACCGTCATTGGTTTTGAGAATACCAATGCCATAACTGCCGCGCGTCGTGCGAATCGTCACGCCGCCGGTGGCATCTTGATAGCCGTAGACTTCGCCCGTGCCGATATAAATTTTGTTGGTGTCGCCAGGATCGATGGCAATCGCGCCGACGCCCAACACCGGAAAGCCGGTATCGACATACTCCCATGCTTCCACGCCTACGCCGGCTGTGAAGCTGCGCCAGAGTCCGCCGCTGGCCGCGCCCACATAAATCGTGTTCGGATTCTGCGGATTAATGGCGATCGCATTGGTACGGCCGCCGACATTCTTGGGTCCGAGCAGTTTCCATTTCGTGGCGTTGCTTTTTTGCAGGCTTTGCTTTTGCAAAGTTGTTTGAGAAAATTCATGGGCGCGATAAAAGCCGCCGCCGGAAATGATTTTGTCCGGATACGCCCGCGCAGCAGCAAAGAAATTCAACGCATGCATCGCACCGGGAGGAAGCTTTTTGCGCGGAGGTGGCGGCGCTTTGGCTTCTTGACTGAGATGCGCGGCAATCTGAAATCCAACAATCAAAACGGCGAAGCGAAAGGCAGCGCTAAAAAAGGAAACCTGGCGAGTTTTCATACTCCCTCGGAATTGTAATTCAACCCAGCGTTCTTGAGTATTTGCGAAGAGTGTGATTTTTTTCACGAGGACGCAATAGAAATGTGTCGAGTGGCTGAGTTTCGAGCATGCCGCACGGAGCCAGTGATCATTCACGCATCCACAACACCAAAAATCTTGTTGCTTTTCCTGCGGTTTATTTCTAAAGTGCCGCGTGATCTTTAAGCACACCCGGTTAGTTTCATTGTGATCATTTGAGCCTGCTGCAATGACGACAATTCAACTCAACGTCCCAAAACCGATTGCACAATTACACCCAAAAATCCGGGAAAAAGTGATGCTGCAATCCCTGCGCGACTCGCTGAACCGCTTGATCTCCGAGGAGCGTGAAGAGCTAAAAGACGTCAAGCTTAGAATGCGCCGTTTCGAACGAAAGTACAAAACGAGCTTTAATGCCTTTGAAAAAAAAATACCGGCTGCCGGGAATTACAAAATTCATGAGGATTACGGCGAATGGTCTTACTTGCATCAACGGTCGCAGGCAATCATGCAGAATATCAAAGATTATGAACACGCCTATGGGGCGCTTTAAATGAAGCACGGCACGCTGCGGCGGCTCCAAAAAACTGAGCGGAATAAAATCAGTTTCGTTTCGGTTTGTTAGTGAAATTCTGCGACTTTTTCTTACAAACACTCTCCCATGTCAATACTCGATCCCTTCAAACGCGTGCAGCGCCTGCGGCAAGCTGATCCCAAACGCCGTCCGGATACTGATTTGCGCGAGCGCATTCCGCCGGGCCAATATCGCACTGAAAAATTTCCGGTTTTAACTTATGGCGAAACGCCAGTTGTCGATCTCAAGACTTGGCGATTAAAAGTGTGGGGATTGGTGGAAAATCCGTTCACGCTCTCCTGAGAAGAGTTGCAAGGCTTGCCGCGCAAAAAGATTCACGTTGATATTCACTGCGTCACGCGCTGGAGCTTGCTGGATTCAGAATGGGAAGGTGTGCCATTCACGGCAATTGCCGAGCGCGCCAAGCCTTTGCCGTCGGCGCTCGCCGTGATGCAGCATTCCTACGGCGGCTATACCACAAATATGCTGATCGAAGAGATGTATGAGGACGAGGTGATTCTTGCGGATATGTTCGGCGGCAAGCCGTTGGAGCGCGATCACGGCGGCCCGCTGCGGCTGGTGGTTCCAAAACTTTATTTTTGGAAAAGCGCGAAATGGCTCAACGGCCTGGAGTTCATCGATCGCAATGCGCCGGGGTTTTGGGAACGTTACGGTTATCACATGCACGGCGATCCCTGGGCGGAAGAACGGTTTGGATGATTGAATTGATCCGTTGCGATCGCAAAGGTATTCGAAATATCGAATACCCTTTTATTTTCGTTGTATGATCAGTCGCGCCGCAATCACGCCCAACAAGACCATCCCCATCAAACCTGCCCACCAATCGCCAAACCGCGCGTAAACCGTCGGCGGCATTTCCATCAGTGGAACTTTGGCAGCAAAGAATGCCGCTTCATCAAAAGCTGTTCGGTTGGTGATTTCCCCAGTCGGCAAAATCAGAGCTGAGATGCCGGTATTCGTGCTGCGCACCTGCGCCATGCGCGCCTCGACGCAGCGCAATTGCGAAAGCGCCAAATGCTGCTCCGGCTCTTGATATTGGCTGTACCAACTGTCGTTTGTGACATTTAAAATGATATTGGCGTTTTGTTGATCGTAAACCCGCATGTAATGCGGCGAAAGCGCTTCATAGCAAATCAGCGGCGCGGCTTTGAAATCGCCATAGGCCATGATTTCCGGTCCCGGACCGGCGCCAAAACTCGAAATCGCCGGAATTAGATTTTTTAGTGAGGGGAAAATATCCGAAAACGGCATGTATTCACCGAATGCAAGCAGAATGTGTTTTTTATAAATCGCCACGGGATCGATTTTTCCCGGCGCCGTCATGCTCATCGAGTTGTAGATTTTGTAAACCGGCTTACGCTCACGCACATACCCACCGGTAACAATGGGCGCGCCGGCTTTCTCGGCAAGATTCGCAAGCTCTTGATGCGCGGCATGAAACTCCGGAAACGGATAAGGATATCCTCCTTCGGGCCATAACACCAGATCAAGCTTCTCTTGCTGACCATTGAGAAGTTGAAGCGTCAAATCGCGATGCACTTCAAAAAACTTATCGACCGTGGCGGCGTCGCCATATTGCGCTTGCAAACGTTCGTAATTGCCAAGATTTCCCTGCACGACGCCAACATTCTTGCTCACCGCCTCCCGCATGTGTTGTTCGACCTGCTGTAAACGCAGGCTGCCATAAACAAAGCTAAACAGCAAAACGGCAACACCTAATCCGATCGTGATGATTTTTTCAGAATCATTGAACACCGTTTGAGGATTTTGGTCCAATCGTGCTTGTAGCCAGGGTTCGATAAGCGCATAGATCGCATAGTTCACCCACAGAATCTGAGTCGTCAGCAATATCGGGCCGCCCAAATCTGCGATTTGGATTAAGGGGATAACTTGATAGATGGCGTTGCCGGCATACCAATAGAACAATTTTGGAAAAAAACTTTCGACGATCACGAAAACGGCGGTGACCCAAAGCGCCTGCCATTTCAGCGAGAGGAACTTGCGGCCGAAGGCAACAATGCCGCCGGCAACAGCAAGATTGATACTGCCCACCGAGGCATACAGCAAAACAATGGGCACGGCCAACCACCACGGCAATCCGCCAAAAACCATAGCGGTGTGCGCAATCCAAAAAAAGCCGCCGAGCGTCATCACGAACGAAAAGAGCCAGGTGTACTTCAACGTCTCTTTGACGCCCGAGCAATGATTGAGCAGCCAGAAGTAGGGAATATAGGCAAAGGCAACGAGAATTGTCCAATTGATGGCAGGATAAGAAAGAAAACCCAGGCACCCGCCGATTACTGCCGCAAAAATTTTGAGATGTTTCATTGCAGGAGAATGTGGCGTCGCAAGATGAAGTTGAGTCGCCGTTGCCGGGGAACGTGGCCGCATTGTCATCGTCCCCGCCAGCGTTCGATTTCACGGCGCGATTTTTTGGTGGGACGGCCTTTTTCGGGTTTAGGCAGACGCCGCGCGGATTCTGACATTAGTTTCATCAACTCTCTGGTTTCAGGCGATAATTCGGGTGTGGTTTCGTGATACACAAGTTTCGCGTCTTTCGCGGATAATCCGCGCGTCGGAATTTCCTTGATTTCGAGGGTGCGGTAGTGGTTCAAAACTTTGACAATCAAAACATCACCGGGCTTTACGGATTTTGAAGCTTTCGCGACAAGATCGTTCACCTTGATGCGCCCCAGTTCACACTCCCGCGCCGCTTCGTCGCGGCTGCGAAAGATGCGCGCCGCCTTCAGCCATTTGTCGAGGCGCATTTCGTGCGTGGCATGCGCAGTTTGTGCCGTGGTGTTCTTCATTGCAGGCAAATCAGGCCTTGCTTTCGAACCAAGTTTGTTGGATCTGCTTAACCCTCCGCATGCGCATTTGATGGCGAGCCTCCTCCCATTCCACCTGGCCCTGCCAATATATTTCCAAAAAGTTGCGCTTTAATTCTCTGTCTTCCTCACTGAGAAACTCCGGATTGAAGAATTGTTCCTCCAATGGAACCATTTCGCGCCGTTTCGTGAATTCCGTCAGAGCCTGGGAAATGTCCAAATCGGCGGGAATACACGGCGAACTTAACATCGCTTCGAGCTGTTCCAGACGAGCGCTGATATTCTTGATATCCGGCAAAAACTTTTCTTCAAGCTGTGCGAGAAGCGTAACAACTTCAGCACGAGAGATATTTGCGCGCGGCTTTGGGTTCTGTTTATCCACTGACATGACAGCTCCTCCTTCGAGATCTAAAGTTTAATTCTGAATATACAAAACTTGCCGCCTGCATCAGCCCGGTTTCGCTTCCAGCGTCTCGACGCGTTGTTCCAATCGATCATGATCCTGGCGCAACTGAGCCAAGTCACCGTTCACGAGATCGACCGATGATTCCAAACGGACAATTTCATCGCCCTGCCGCGAGACTTTACTGTTTGTTTCTGCCTGGGCTTCATCTAAAGCGATTTGTGCACGCTTTCTTGCATTATTGATCATTTTGGATATTTCGCCGGTAATTTCGTTGATCGTTCTTCCAAAAGTAAGAATGTTGGACCTGGTGTATTCGTCAAGGCTTGTGAGTTTTGCCTCGACGTTGTCAATTCTCGCATTGACTTCTTTGAAACCGGTTTGCATTTCACTGCGAAGCTGATCGTTTCCAGATCGCATTTCAGTGCGAAGCTGATCGTTTCCGGACTGCATTTCAGCACGAAGTTGCTCGTTGGTTTGCTTGAATCCGGCTTCCATGTCACTGCGAAGCTGATCAATTTTTTGAATGATCAAATTCGTCGCTGATTGGCGAGCCGCCGTTTTCTTTTTGGGTTTGCCGGGCATATCGTCCTCCCACGGTTTAAAATAGTTTGAGTTGTTGGTCCGCTACTTTATCAACATTCTTTTTGGGCTTTGCCTGCCAATGCTCATAAGCTTTGAGCTGTTCTTCGATATCGGCCAAAAATGGGGAGGCGGGATGTTGCCGGGTTTTGCCGAACAGCATGCGCCGCGCCGCGCGAACGAGATAAAGCCGCTCTTTCGCGCGCGTCATACCAACATAAAACAATCGGCGTTCTTCCGCAAGATCGCCCTGCAAATTTTCCAATCGCATCGGCGTCAAACCTTCTTCGCAACCGGCGATAAAAACCACAGGGAATTCCAATCCTTTGGCCGCATGCAGCGTCATCACTGAAATTTTTTCGGCGCGCGCATCGATTTGATCCGCTTCGTTCTGCAATGCCAACACATCAAGTAAGGTACGCGGGGTGGAATGCCAGCGCGAGAGATTCACAATTCTGCCCCAATTCTCCCAGCATTTCTGTTTCGATGCAACGGTTGCTCGAACGTGGTCACTTGCCAAGAAATTCTCTAATGCACGCACCAGCCCGTGTTCATTCAAATCCCTTTTGAAAATTTCAATTGCAGCCAAGGTTCGTTGCAGCGCTTCTCCCTGCTTCACCTGTAGATTTTGCCGATCAATAAACTGTGCAATCGACTCGACTCGAAGCTGCGGCAATGTTGCAAAAAAGCTTGCGGCGGTTTTAGCCGTGCTTTCGCCAAAGCCGGGTGTTGCGAGCATCAAATAATCCGCTAAATGCCGTGGCTCGAGATAGAAACCCGCGGCCAGACGAATAAGCCCCAGCAACTCCGGAACGCCATCACGCTGCGCCAAAGGCGTTTCACTCGAAATTTGATACGGCATGCCGGAACGTTGCAGCGCCTCCTCCAGCGGCCCCCGCATCGCATTCAATCGATACAGAATGGCAAAGTCGCCAAAGCTGAACTTTCCTTCGCGCTCGTGTTCCACCCGTCCCGAATCTTGCGAGAACATGCTCGTGCCACCCACCAGTTTTTCAATTTGATGAACGAGGTATTCCGCCTCGGCATGCTCGGTGGGCGCCGCATAGATCGTGACATTACCGGCGAGCAGCGAAGCAGGCAAAAGCGGCAGCGCCGCACTTTGCTCACCTGCGGCAATGACCTGGCCGGAAGCCGAAAGAATATTCGCGCCGGAGCGATAGTTCTCTTCCAAACGCAGCATCACAGCGCCGGGAAAATCTTGCGTGAAGCGGTTAAAATATCCCGTTTCCGAACCGCGAAAGCCGTAGATCGCTTGATTGGGATCGCCGATTGCGGTCAAACGGGCATCGGCATGTACCAACAGTTTCAGCAGGCGATGCTGTGCTGGATTGAGATCTTGATATTCATCAACAAAAATCCAGGCTAACCGCTGATGTAATTCATGTTGAATCGCAGCATTGTTTTCCAGCAATTGGATTGCTTGCAACAATAGATCATCGAAATCCCAAAATCTTTGCCGGCGTAATGCTTCATCGTAACGTTGACGCTTTGCTGCATGTTTTTCCGAGGTGAGTGGAGATAGAATTGCCTTTTGATAGGATATTTCTTCCACCCAAGCGGATCGTTCTGCTGTGGTCACTTCCGGCCACAGCTCTTTCACCATTTCTTTTTTTTGTGCGTCATTTATGATTTCGAAATCTGCTTGATCGCCGCCGTACCGGCGCAACAAAGCAAGGCAAAACGCATGAAACGTTCCAACTTCGATGAGCACGGCCATTTCTTGCAACCGATCATGCAAGCGTTGGCGCATTTCTTCAGCAGCCTTATTCGTAAATGTGATGGCAAGCATACTCTCCGGCCGCTCGCCGGACTGCACCAAATGAATGGCGCGATGCACGAGCGTATGCGTTTTGCCAGTTCCCGGGCCAGCGACGATGATCAAATGGCCATGTTCGTGCACGACAGCTTTGCGCTGCGAAGGATTCAGGCTATCAAAAGTCGGGGCAGTAGATTCAACGACGCTCTGCTCAGGCTCGCGCGAGCCGGCTTGACTTTGCTTGGCGCCTCGCGTGATGCCGCCATTTTTTGATTCCGTTTCATCCAAAGTCGCTTCTAACTCCGTTTCCACGAGGCTGGTTTGCCGCAGAAAATCTTTGCGTTCTTCCGGCGTGAAGAGATGAATCGTGCCATATTCGCCGTCATAGCCGGCAGCGATTTTGACTTCGCCGCTGCGCATGCGGCGAATCCCTTCAGCAACGACCGGGCCTGCGTTCTTCGTGATATCCTCAATCGAGGCATCCTGCAAGATATAAAGCTCGTTGCCGAGTTGTTTGAGCATGCGCATAAAAACTTGATCGACGTTTTTGGTTCCGGCTTTCTTGCCATGCGCCTCAGCAATGACTTCCGGCAGCGGGATGAGATTGGTGTAAGGCCGCCAGCGCGGGGATTTCTCGCCCTCGGGCCGGTCTGCCAATGCTTCCACACGCGCCATGACGCCAACCGTCACGGGTTTGCCGCACACCGGACAATTGCCTTCATGCTCTGCGGTTTCGCGCGGATGCAAACGCATACGGCAGGCGCGATGGCCGTCGTAATGATACTTGCCTTCCTCCGGAAAGAATTCAATGGTGCCAAGAAAACCCTTGTCATCATAATCTTCCCAGGCGCGATACATCGCGGGATAAGAAAGCTCGGTATCAAACAAATTTGCTTCGCGCGCGAGTTTCGGCGGTGAATGCGCATCCGAATTTGAAATCAAAACAAAACGGTCAAGTTGTTTGAGACGCCAATTCATCGTGGGGTCGGAAGAAAGCCCGGTCTCGACCGCGAAAATATGCGGCGTGAGATCAGCAAAGCAATCATCAATGGAATCAAAACCGCCTTTGGAACCGAGCACGGCAAACCAGGGCGTCCAGATATGCGCGGGAATCAAAAACGCCAAGGGATCAGAGTGCAAAACGATTTCAAGAAGATCGCGCGAATCCAAACCGAGAATCGGGCGGCCGTCGGAACGAATGTTGCCAATGGTTTCAAGCTTGGCCTGGATCTTCAGAGCCGCTTCGAAACTCGGCGCAAAAACGACGTTGTGAATTTTGCGGACTTTATCGAGACGTTTGTAGATGTTGGAAATCTCTGCGGTGAGCATAAAACGCACTTCGGCAACACAGGCGTGGGGAACTGCCGCCTGCGTTTTGATGCGATATTCATTTTTAAGTCGAAAGAGGCCGGGTTCGGCAGGCTCGAGTTTTTCACGCAATTCATTCAGCCAGCCGGGATGCACAAAATCTCCGGTGCCGACCACGGTGATGCCTTTGAATTGCGCCCATTGACTGAGATATTCGAGATTAAGCTGTTTGCTCGTTGCGCGAGAATAGTGAGAATGCAAATGCAGGTCGGCGTAAAATTTCATGAATTGTTTCTCAAGGCTCTAATCGGGCTCAGAGGGTTTTCCACTTTGGCCAAGCCAAAGTGAGGCAGTCTCAGAGGAAAACGCCACGGCTTGGCCGCGGCGGATCATTCATTGCTGGCTCGGCATGCTACAAAAAGGCGGGCAAAGTCGCAAGGAAAAAAGACGGCAAAAATATGCTTGAAAACTTCTAAACTGAAAGCTATGTTCAGTTTGATTCAAATCTGGCAGCGGTTCAATCTCAAAGGCTGATTGACGGGCATGAGCAAAAAGAAAAAAATCAAGCACGCTGGGCGCGCTTCTTTGCCGCCGGCGCAGGTGAAGCGCGTTCAGCCCCATGGGCGGCACAAAAACATTCTCATGCTCATTGCGGGTGTGCTTTTGCTCATCATTGCTATTTTTTACGTCCTCCCATCACTTTCAAAAAAATCGGCGGTTTCAAATAACACCGAATTTCCTGCGGCAGCGGACTTCAAAGCAAGCGCTGAGGTTTCCTTCACAGATTTTGTTGGCGCGCAAACTTGCGCCGAGTGCCATACGGAAGAATACGAAGCCTGGCGATCTTCGACACATGCGCGCGCAGGCGGCCCGGCGCAGCCGCAGACAATGATCGGCCCATTCAACAGGGAGCCCATGCAATTTAAAGACGCCACTGTTACACCCGCGTATGATGCCACACGCGGTTTCACATTTACCGTTAAGCAAGAGGGCGCACCGCCGCGTGTTTTCCCGGTCGAGGCCGTAATCGGCGGAGGCCACATGAGGGGCGGCGGCACGCAAAGTTACTTCGCAAAATTTCCAGACGGCACATTACGGTTTCTGCCGTTTGACTACAGCAAACACGAACAGCGTTGGTTTGTGCAGAGAAGAAGCAATCAACAGTGGACGCCGGTGAGTCGTGATTTGGCTCTCACAGATTTGAACGAGTGGCCGCCCCATAGAATTCTGGGCACGGAAACAAGCATTTCAAATTGCCAAAACTGTCACGGCAGCCAAATCGAAGTGGCCTATGATGCGAAGCACATGCGGTTTGCAACGCGCTATCAAAGCCTCGCAATCAATTGCGAATCCTGTCACGGGCCGGGCAAGCAACATGCGGAACTGGCGCATTCCGGAAAAATTTCCGAGACCGCAGATATTGGCATGAAATCATTATCGACCTTGAGCAAAGAGGAGTCGCTGCAAATTTGCTTGCAATGTCATGCCGTGAAAGATCCGCTTCGCGCCGGTTATTTGCCGGGAAGAAAGCTGGAAGACTATTACTCGTTGAAATTGCCGCTGTTGGCTGAAGGGCCGTATCTGGCCGATGGCCGTGTACGCCATTTTGCGTATCAAGACAATCATCGTTACAGCGATTGCTATCTCAACGGATCGATGACATGCGTTGATTGCCATGATCCGCATGCGCAGCATTACCGCGATGTCACTGGCCGGCGTTTATCAGGCCGGTTTGATAGCGAGCAATGTCTCGGTTGCCATGCCAGCAAGCGCGATCGACTGGAACAACACACCAAACATAGACAGAATTCTGCTGGAAGCTTGTGCACCTCCTGCCACATGCCTTATTTGCAGCATCGCGGCATCGGTGATCAAATCCGTTTCGCGCGTTCGGATCACTCCATTCCCATCCCGCGTCCGGCCTTCGATGCACAACTCGGCATTGAGAATGCCTGCCGGCAATGCCATCCGGACAAAAGCATTGCAGCGTTGGAAGCTCAGGTCAATACATGGTATGGGGAACTCAAGCCGCACAAACGTATCGTGCAGGGATTGCTGGAGATCGATCCTAACACAAATTTTGAAACGGCGGCGCAAATGCTCTTGCAGCCGGAGGCAAATCATGCCATGGCGCAGACCGCGGCCGTGAGTTATTTCACCAAAACTTTTCTGCGTCCGAATATGACAACGAAAGACACTATGGTCGTCCGGCGCCTCAAAGCCTTTGTGCAATCGCTTGATCTCGATTTAAAGGCGCTGGGCTTGATGAGTTTGCACTATAGCTTTGGCAAAGACGCCGAGGTGCGGTCATTCTTGATTCGAACGTTGCGGGACTTGGGTGAGAACGAGCATGCGGTGCGCAGCCGATGGGCCTTGGCGCTGGATTATCTCGGCACTCAATTCAGCAGCCGGGGTGATTTTGCAAATGCGC
This sequence comes from Cytophagia bacterium CHB2, assembly GCA_030263535.1. Taxonomy (NCBI): domain Bacteria; kingdom Pseudomonadati; phylum Bacteroidota; class Cytophagia; species Cytophagia bacterium CHB2. The sequence continues at coordinate 14,723 of SZPB01000010.1, read as the reverse complement.
TCGAGGTGTTTCAAATGGCGCTTGCGATCAAACCGGATGATCCGTTCATTTATGTGAATCAGGGCAATGCCTACGGCAATCGCGGCGATCTCAACAACGCCATTCGTTCCTTCCAAAATGCCCTCACATTGGATTCCACCAATGTGATGGCGCTGACCAATCTTGGCACCGCCTACGCGCAGCAACGCAACACGGAAGCTGCAATTGCAGCTTACAACAAGGCAATTCATTTTCGCCGGTATGAAAGCTCAGGCTACTTGTTGCTGGCAAGATTTTATCTGGAACTCGGACGGATCAAAGAGGCGCGAGCAACACTAAATGCGGGTATTACCACAGCACTGGAGGCGAGCGAGTTGCGTTGGCTGTTGCGGGAGATTGAACGCATGTAATGTTTCGGCGCACCAGCCGACTAGCAAACGATGGCTGCTCCTACACGAGAATGATTCCACTAAAATCGCATATCAAAAAATCTGAAGAATCGCTTCATTGGCACGCAGCGGAATCTTAAGATAGGCGGGAACCGGTTCGAGATTTTGCGGATCCTGGCCCAGGCTTTTCAACAATGCCTCGGGCAATTCGTTTTGCTTGATGAAAAAATAGGGAATGACGCGGTAATTGCCCGGAGTCAAAAACAATTCGCGAAAATTCGCGCCGTTCAATTGAAAAATCTGGCGGCGGCTGGTGGGTTCGGCGCCAACGCGAATCGTTTCGCGTGTGTGCGCGCCGATGTCAGGAATATCGATATGAATCTCGCCGGTTTCGGCATTCTCAAAAAACAGACCGCCGAGCAAACCGCCAACCGACTTTGGAATGATGACCGTAACGGTATCCAGCGTTGCTTGAAACGTCACTTGCGCATCAATGCCGCCGAGATAATTTTGGGGAACACTGGGGGGGTCAACGAGAAGCTTAACGTTCAGAATCTTGAACAGGCGAATCGGCTTCTTTAGTTCGCCGTTGGTATACACATCGGCTTGGCCATACAAGAAACGCCCGTTTTGCACGACGGCTTCAACGGAGTGCACGCCGTAGTTTGCAACATAAAAATATAGCCGGTAAACTCCGGAGACTCTTTCCGCTTCCAGCGTTCTGGGTAATTCTAACTCAAAGCGTCCAGCCACATCCGTCCATGTCGAAAGATTCAGCCCTTCCAACCAGACATAAACGCCGGCTCGCTTGTCCTGGAGATCATTCAACTGCACTTCACCCGCAAGTGTGCGCGCTTCGGTTTCAATTTCATTGTCAAACGGCGAATTCGTGCAATACGTCAAACAACTGGCGGCAAGTAAAATGGCGGCGGCCCGTGCCCAGCGAAAAGAAGCCTTCATCGCAAACACCTCGGCGCAGGATTTCTGCGCCAATAATCATCCAGAGTGATGCTGAACAAACAGAATATATTCCGCAGGTGGATTACGCATTATTGCAACAGCCGTTCCCAGAGATCGTCGTGCAGTTCATCGCGCTTGGTTGAGTGCACGAGCAGGTATTCACCGTAACCGTTGCGATCGATAAACACGAATTCAACGCCTTTTTCAATCGAGAAGTAACGCCAAACTTCGTGCGCTTTGGAATCAACTTCCGCAGGATAGCGCTCGATCTCATCCGGTTTGGAGTAGAGAATAAACACGCGCCCGCGATCGGTGCGCCAGCCTTCTTTGCCCAGCGCGGAATACTCCTGATTCGCCATTTTCACGCGGCGCAGATATTCCGCTCGCCGGATGGAGGGTTTGTCCGCGCGGCCCTGCTCGGCATCCGCCCAGAATTTAGCCAGAAACTCGCGTTTGGCGTCAGCCGAGGTCAACTGGCCGAAGATTTTCTTCTCCTCCGCCAGCGCCAGATATTGCGCGGTGCGAAACTCGGCCGACAATTCTTCCTCGGACAATGCGGAAAAATCTTTGCGCATTTGATCGATACCGGAAAGTGCGGCCACTTGCACGTGAGGATTCAATAAAAAGAACGTCTTCTCGCTTTTGGTCAACTCCGCACCGGCTTGATCTGCAACGATACAACGCAAACTATATTTTCCGGAGGGCAGCGCCGTCACCATCTTGTTGTCGACAATCATGCCGCTGCTGCCGCTATATTTTTGCTCGCGCGGTTTTTCATAAACAATTTTACCGTCACTGTCAACAATTTGCGTGTTAATGGTATAGAAGGTATTGGGGGTGAGGCGGTATAATTCCGCATAATAAAACAACACCGGCGAGGTTGAAACGCCGAACAGCGGCTCGGGCTGCGGCACGACTTCCAGCGCATTTTTGTAAAACAGATCGGCTTTGTTTTGTGAGGGGGCGATCTTTTTGCAAAGCTCCAAATCGCTCAGCATGACAGCCGGCCCATAGGCCGGGATATTCACCTGCGCTTTTGCGGTCACTTTGCGATTCGGCGCGAGCGAGTCCACTGCCGTGACTTCCAACGTATAGTCGCCTTGCGGCAGTACGAAGCCGGTTTGCGTAACGAACGGAAAGCGATACCACGTCGCAGCGGTATCCGCTTCGGCAAGATGCAACGCCATATTTTTGTCCGCCACGGCTTGCTCAGCGCCGGCTCGCAAAAGGCGTGTTGACAGGGCGATGCCGGCATGAAATTTTCCCTGCTGTTGCATGAACGTCAGCAGGCGCGGATGAAAGCTGTAATAAACTTCGAGGTAGCCGGATTTATCGTCCTGGCGGAAGCGCGCGTAATCAACATGAAATTGCAAAGCGCCCGCCGGCGCCAGGGTTTGCGCCGGCAAAGGCTGACCGAGCATCAGCGCCACCAGTGCAAGCCAGATAATTTTTCTCATATGATTTTCCTTCCATGAAAACTCACTGTAAACGGATTTTTTGAATAAGCAGATAACGCATAAGTCGGCATCCGCTTTATTCGTTCGATCCGCATACAGAAAAATTTCGCTTCAAAAGCAAAGATCTCATGTTATTGGACGAAATTGAACGAGACGAAGGCACAACAAATTAATACGAAATCAAATTTGCCAGCAAGCGGTAAGCGCCAGGCTGCACATTCAGCCACTGCGGGGTCAGGGCCAAATCAACATACGTCATTTTGCCCTGGCCGAGCTTGCGCGTCAGCAACAGCGGCGTTCCCTGTCCCGCCGCTGTCACAGGCATTTCAACGCCGTCTTTTTGGCCAAGCGAGACGAAATTGTAACCGCGCCGGTAAAGCCAGCCCTCCCAATCTTGCGCTGTCAGGCGATTGGGCGAATTGAGCACCGGATGTTGCTCGTCATTTTGCAGCGGGAAACTCTCATCGAACTGTTGCGTGGCCGCTAATTGCAAACCGTCCCACAGCGGCGCGCGGTTCCACGACTCAGGGTCTTGCGCAAGGATGATCACATGTCCCCCCTTCTCGGCAAACGCCTGAAGTGAGGCTTTCTTGTCTCGGAAGCGCGTTTCCAATGTCAAGGCGCGACGGTCTACTATAATGACGTCCAGCGAATCCATTTGTTGTATGCGTTCCGGGTTGACCACAAGATTGGCGCTTCTTACCGTCAGGCGGCGCAAGGCGTCTTTCAACAAGGTGTTATTGGCCGGAGTGAAAATGCCGATACGGCGATTGCGGTCAATCTCCGCGCGAAACTGCCGGGCGGCAAACTGGGCAACTTCATCGCCGTCGATCGTAACCGGAAAAATATGCGTGCCCTCCTCCACTTCCTGCGGCCAATCCAGATAAAGCGTCAGGTATTGCTCGGCCTCCTTGAAACTCAAACGGAAAAGGCCGGGGCTCGAGGTTACCGCCTCATGCGACACGCCAATGGTGTCGGCGACGCCGTCGCGCGAGTAATTCTTCATGCGCAATTCGATTTTCTCGCCCGGAATCGCGCGCACAATCGGCGTCAACACCTCGACAAGAAAACGCGGGGCGTAATACATGCGTTGATTGATGGTCTTGATGAAACTCTGCTCGCGGTTGGAGCTGCGATGCACCACGTGAAAAGTGATTTTATGCGACGCTTGCGGCGCCTGCAAGCCAAAAAGATTTTGTGGAGTGTTGAACGGCAGGCTTTGCGGCGAGAGCAGGGTGAAAATCTCGCCGGGCTTGTAAGCAAAGCGCCGTTCCAGAGATTCATTCACGGCCCAATTTTCAGGCAGTGCGCTGAAGTTTATGGAGGTGTCGCCAATTTCCGAAAGGCCGGTAACGTTTTTGATCGTAAGACTGGTAACTTGCACCACGGTCAACGCGGTGTCGGCGATGGTATAATCCACGTTGACGTTGAGCAGGTTATTCCGCAGCCGGTCGAGGTTCATTTTCCAGGCGTAGAGCATGCGCTCTTCCTGGCTGCTCAACCTGTTTCGAAATGTGATATGAATGCTCACCGAATCGATCGCAGTCAACAGCGCCGGTCCAAGCTCTTTTCTCGATTTTTCCCGCGCCGCTGATGCCAGTTGCGTCATTCGTCCGGCCATGCTGCGCAAATAGCGGAAGCTGGTAAAATCAGGATAGTTTTCCGTCAGTGTTTGCAGGGTGGCGCCGGTTTGCGGATGGAGCAGCGTGTAAGAAGGCTGCTGCGTTCCCTGCCAGGCTTTACGCTGATAGCGCAACGAGGCATATTTCGCGCCGGCTTCGTCAGCAATCGCTTTAAAGCTCTTCTTCCATTCCGGATGCTTGTCATCCACCGGCACGCGCACGCCGGACTTGGCGGGATCATCCACCCAAATGCGACCAACCTGCCAGAGAGAATCAGAATTTATGGCGACCGCGCTGCCGTTAGTTGGCTTGGGCTGAATTTTTTGCACGGCGTTCAGCAAATCCGAAAGCAAAACTTTCGTTTGCCAGCTTTGCTCAGGCGCAGCCCAATCGCGCGCCACCAGAATGATGTCCGGTTTATATTTGAGCAGAAGGCCGGCCAGGCGGGCGCTCAACGAGTCGCTGCGCCAGGATCTCCGCACCGCCAGAGAATCGCGCGCGGCCACGACCTCCGGCTGGCTAAGAAAGTGCGCCTCGCCGTTGAGATAAGCCAGCGCGGCATCGGCTTCCAAGCGCAGCGCGCCGGCAAGCTGATCCGGATAGGGTGTCCCGAGATCACTTTCGCCGGCCTCGCCATTGCTGACATAAGCGCTAGCGATCGTCGCGCCCTCGGCGAGACGAAGATAGGCTAGGGCCGCCAAATCTTCATAACCCGGGCGCAGAGCGAGAGACAACACGCGCACACCGTTTTGCAAATCCAGCGAAATTTGATGCAGCGCTTGCGGCCCGTTTTCAGGGAAATAATTCTGCGTCGCCGGACGCTTCTGGCAGGATGCAAAAATGATGGTTAGGAGAACAGCGCTGATCCCCAAAAGCGAACGTAACGATCGAAAAGGTGTTTTCATTGCGGATTGATGATTGCGGATTGTGGAAATAACGTTAGCCTGAATTATTCACAGATTTTCACCTGCTCAAAGTCGCATAAATGCGACTCCCACCCATCGGGTGACAGTCGGCTTCAGACGACTTGCGCTTCTTAACCTGCGATTTCAATCGCAGGCGGGGGTGGACGCAAACAACGCGCAAAATTCAGGTAGTCCAGATTCGAATAATCATAACTTGCCCATCCCAAAACGCGCATTTTCTGATAATGTTCCTGCGAGGCTTGGCTGTTGCATAAAAAACAAGGCAACCTCCCGTCCCCCTTCTCTTCCCAAAAGAGAGCGCGGGTAAATGCGTGCAGCAAACACCCGCCACCAAAACCCATCTACAAACGAAAGGCTGCCCGCGAGCGAGCAGCCTTTCTGAAAACAGGATAACCAATGTCAGTCGAATGCCGGCATAGAAACAATACAAATACCGTTCACTTAGTAGTCCTGCCCCTTGTGGGGCACTGTTGGAAGATTGAAATTTTTTGCTTTGGCATCGGCCCACAAGGGGCCGGGACTACGAACAAAATGCTAAGTGAACGGTATTAAGCTTAGAAGCCGAGCTTCAACGAGAACACGTTGTTGCTGTTGAAGAGATCGACCGAGCGATAAGCATAATCGACAGTGATGTCCAAGCCTTCGGTGATGTAGGTCAAACCAAAACCCAACGTCGGTCCAAAGATTTGTTCATCCGTCGGGCCCTTGTCGGAAAGCTCGTAGCCGGCGCGGCCCGCCAACTTCAGGTTTTCCATCGAATAGCCCAACTCGCCGCCAAAACGATAGCCGTCAAGCGCCAAGTTGTTGTTAGCATACGTGGTGTTCAGGGAGTAGGAGACATTTTCCGCGAACTTGTTTTCATAGGCAAAGCCGATTTCGACGGAGGTGGGCAATTCCCAACTCGCCGCTTCCGAGCTGTAATACTGGGTGGGGCGCAGGCCGTCAGCGACATCCGCGAGGCGGAGCAAGCCCGGGCCGTCAAAACTGACTTGCGGACCGACGTTCTTCAACGCGACGCCGAGGTTCACGCCGTTGAAGCCGGCCACGCCGCGGTATTGCACGCCAAAATCCATGGCAATGCCTTTACCCGAGACGCGATGCAAGTTTTCGGAGATCAACTTTACCGTACCACCAGCAGTGATGGCATCGGTGAACGCGCGTGCATAGCTGAATCCCAACGTGACAAAAGAGGGATTGAAAGTTCTGCCCGCAACGCCTTCCGGGTCGTCGGTGGTGGTCATCGGAATCTCGCCGAAATCCAGCGCTTTGATGCTGAGACCGACGGTGCCAAAACCGCCGAAATTGATACCGACAGCGCCGTAATTGACATTGATATCAGCGATATACGACATGTGGCTGACCGTGCCTTCAGCAGCGCCGGTGAGGCGGCCAAGGCCGGCCGGATTGTAATGCAATGCATCGATGCCGGAGGTGGTTCCGATGCTGGAACCGCCCATAGCCAAGTCACGCGCGCCGACCGGAATCAATAACTCGGGGGCCGCCGCGGTGCCAATGCGCTTGTTCTGGACATCCGGCGTTTGGGCGAGCAAGCTGCCGGCGAGGGCAGCCAGCGCCAAACAAACCGTTAAAAATGAAAGCAGACGTTTATTCGTCATGACTTTTTCTCCTTGTTCAGGGTTACCGTGGTCAAATGATCAAGTTAGCTTAGAAGTTTTCCAAGACTTCGGCTTCTTGGATAACCGCCAATTTGAGCACTTGCGCGTGGCCGAGTTCCGGTATTTCGATATGCGCGATGTACATACCGCTGGCAACCGGGAGATTGCTAAAGTTCAACAGATTCCAGCGGGCAAACTGGCTGGCGTCGTTTTTCTCGATGCGGTTCACCAACTGGCCGGCCAGGTTGAAAATCCGGATCGTTACCGGCGAATTCGGCGGCAAGTTGTTGAACGTGACGAAACGCGACAACCGGCTGGTTTCCTGCGGGTTGAAGGCATAATACGGATTCGGGAAAACGCCGATGGTCTTCGCACTCGCTAACGCAAGATCTTGAGAAGCATCCGGCGCCGGCAAAGTGAACGTGAACACGTCAGCCGGAGTGTTGGGCTTGTTGGAGATGTGCGTGAACACATTGGTGTCCGTCCAGTTCGCCGTGCTGCGGCGTACCCAGGTAGCATAGTACATCACCGGCTGGGGTCCGCCAATAATCTCAGCTTGATACGCCGGATTCGGTGTTTCGCTATAATCTGCATCCATGATCCACAGCCATTCACGCGGGCCGTCTGCAGCGGTATTGCTGACCGTATTGATCAACGGCGGCCAGTATTTGCCGTCGACAGAGCCGTTAGCGGCGTTGTTTTCCAGGAAAGCAACCGCCAAACGTCGCGGCGCAGCCGGGTTTTCAATATCATAAACCGCCAGCGGCACGCTCTTGGTAAAATCTTGATACGAATAGCTGCCGCCAGTATTGATGATGAATGGCGCGAACTCCGGTCTCGCTGGTGCGGAGCCAAAGCCGCGGCCATGGCGATACGCATACGAAACATTGGGATGATTGGGATCAAAGCTGGCGTCTGCCGCATTCACGTTGGCAAAGCGGATTTCGATGTTTTTGGTTTGATCGGCAGAGACAAACAGGGTACCGTCGCCAAAAACCGAACGCGGCGAAGCATAGCCGATCGTGCCGTTGAAGCCTTCAAACCCAAACTCACCACCGACCCAGGTCAAGAAGCGAGACGCGGCCGGCGTCCAACTCCACTCTTTCAAGCCCGGAGGCGGACCAGAAACCACCAAGAAGAGACCGTTGACGATATTGTAGTTCGTGTCTCCGCTTTGGTTGCTCTGATTGCCCATGACCACGGCGCCACCCTTTTCTTGCAGACTCCACACCGTCGCGCCTTGCGCATCCGTTGCGAATCTGACTTCATAGGTTTTGCCGTTGCTGACGCGAGGATCAATCACAATTGGGTAGACGCGACCATCACTGATCGAGCTGCCGGTGCTGGTGTGGGCAACTTGCAACGTGTCGCCAAACGAGGTTTTATACTTCGTTCCAAAAGGTACTTTCGGCCGGGCAATACGAACCTGGACATCCGATTCCAATGCCGCCGGCAGATAGCCCGGAATCGTGGAAACGCTGTAGGAGGTAACCGCAAAATAATACTCTTCACCGTTATTCAGCTTGTCAACATCCTTGACATAATCGCGGGAGAGGCGGAAATAACGGCGGATGCCGCTGTTCGAACCGAATTGCAGCGCTTGCTCGAGAATCTGCCCGGAGCGCGCATCGAAATCTTCACCCAAGACAACGGCGGGATCCGAGGGCAAATCGAAGGTGGCAATACGAACACCTTCAGACAAACGAGAAGTCGGGCTGGGCAACTGATAAATGTTGTAGCCTTCAAATTTGAAGTTACCCGGCTCGTTGACGGTGTTTTCGGTGCTGTTCACCCGGTTGAGGTTGCTGCCCCATTCCAGGATGATTTCGCCGTTGAGTTCCGTGACCTGCACATCCGGCGGCGCCGGTGACCTCGGCACTTGGAACAAGGCATCATAGGTATTTTGCGCGAAGCGGTCATTAAACTTCATAACCGAAACGCTGGAGAGACGGTCAGAACCCAAACCGGCAACATGCGCCACCACAACTTCCTGCGTGTCGCCCGGGGCCATGCTGAACGGACCGGTGATGACCAGCAAGCGGCGGTCGCCGGAAACAAAGGAGTAGTTGAAGCCTTGACCATCAACATGGCCGTTACCCGTTACCGGGTTGCCCGCCAGCGGGAATGGTCCGGCCTCGACGCCCGGAGGATGGGCATAACGTACATCCGGGCCATCCAGCGGAGCATAGCCGCGCAACATCTTGTACCAGCGAATGGTGTTTGTGCCGTAACCTCCACCTGGATCGGTATAGGGGCTGCCAGCAGAGAAATACGAAAAACCCGACATACCCAGATTTCTGTAGCCGTCTTTGTACTTCAAATCAAAAACCGCGCGGTCGCCGGGGGATTCGACGATCGGGCCCTGCAAGAAGTCATAACCGGCTGCAGGCGGGGCCAGGTTGAAGCGACGATACTCAGAGTCAAGCGCATTGGCGTTGTAGACAAAGCCCATGCTGAGCGTGGTATCGCAGCCGAGCAAATCGTCGCCGGCGTTGCCCAAGTCCGGATCGGACCATTGGCAAACGTACATACTGTCGAGATAAAAAGCGCCTTTGCTGCCGGCGGCATCAATCTCAACACCGCCTTTGTTGATGAAACGCCATTTACGGAAGAAGATATTGCCGAGCGCGTCTGAACGTTTGTAGCCCCACATCGTCATTTGGATTTCCAAACCGGTAGGCTCAGAACCGAAACGGCCAACGGAGGTGGATTTGTTCAGATCATTGAACACGCACCACAACACTTGGTCTGCCGGCGAATTGGGGTCAGAGCCGGCAACGCCAGGCTCGTCATAATTGCCGGAGATCAATTCTGCCGAGGTGAAAGTTGCGCTGAACGGCGGCGGAGCTTGATAGCCGGGCTGGCCGTTTCTTTCGACGTAGGGCGCGCCCAAATCCACCGGCCATTCGTTCCAATCCTTCAAATAGCGATCGACGATGGCTTGCACCTGAGCATTGGTCACAGAGGAGACGCCGATTTCATTGGATTCTGCCGCGTCGCGCCTGGCTTCATCGGAGAAACTGCCGTTGGCATTGTAGAACGCTGTGGTCCAGTCGCGGCGAATACGATAGATGCGCGCGCGCGGGTCAGCCGGGTCAACCGGAACTGCGGTTGCGCCCTGGCCAATCACCCAGCCTTCACGCTGCCCGGTGGCGTAAGTTGTGCCGCCGACGCGAATGTTCTGGGAGAACGGTGCGGAAACAGTTTTGGCTGCATCGACATATGCGCGCGAGCCGAACACCATACCGTCTTGGTAAATCGACCAAGCCGTGCCGCGCGGAAAGAAGGTACCATTATCACCGAGGGGGGAGTGGTTGGCTTGGCCGTCACGGCGGTGCCATGACCACAAGTTATTGATATTCAAGATTTGATAGCGATCCGGCTCATAGGCAGTTTTTGCCAACGAGCGCTCGCCCTTGCCTTTCTCATGCGCCGGGCGCTCGGCCAGGGCCAGTGTCCCAACCAGCACCAGGGCGAGAAACGTCCACAAGGTAAGGGAAAATTTCTTCATCGTATATAGCTCCGAGATTTGGTTCAAATTCTTTACCGGCCGGCCGCATGCGCGACCGGCCGTTCGGAAATTTTAGAAGAACTCCAACATCAAGCCCAGGCGAAACTCGCGCGGCGAGCCGAAAATATCGTCGCCGGTAGCCAGGAAGTAACCCCAACGGTTGTCGAGGTTGATGGCTTTGTAGAAATCGCTGTAATAGGGCGTCGCCACATACTGGCCGGCCAACGCGCTCTTCAACCAACCGTCATCGTTGGAGGTGCCGGTGGTTTCATACACGTTGATGATGCTCTTGGTGTTGAACAGGTTGAGGATGTTGGCGTAGAAACGCGCATTGACTTTGCCGAGACCAACGACTTTGTCAAGCGTCAAGTCAACATTGGCGTTCCACGGCGTGCTGGAGCTGTTGACCGGTTCAACCGGATTACGCGTGCGGGGATCGATCGTGGCGCGCACACCAACGTTCCAGGGATTGGCCTGGCCCAGAACCTGGGGTTCGAGGATCTTGGTGTAGTTATGGCCGCTGTTATAGTTGACCAATGCGCTGATGCCAACGCCCTGGAGAATCGGGCCGCCATCATTTTGCGCAAAACGATAGTCGATCGACATCGTGCCGCGATGGGTTTGATTGTAGTTCAAGCGGTAGATCAACGTGGGATACGTCGCCAGGGTGGCGTCGCTCACCGAAACGCGGGTCGAACGCGAATCCGAGCCGGTGCCGCGCGTGTCGGAAATGGTATGGCTGACCTTCGCCGCCAAACGCTTGGTGCGGCGCAATTCCAACGTCAACTCCAGACCTTTGGAGGTGGCGAAGTCGTTGTTGATCCAGCCAGCGATAATCGGGGTGCCGGCCGCTTGTGCGCCGGTGCCGTCAGCCACCACGCGGTCCAAGCGGAGCAGGTCTTGCATGTCTTTGTAGAAAGTCGTGATCGTCAACGCAAAGTTGTCGGTCAACGATTGGCGAATGCCCAACTCATACTGCTCGGTGCGCTCGGGCTGGGCGGTGAAACCGACATATTGGCCGAAGAAGCCGTACAAAGAGCGCGTTTCCGGGATGACGTCGCGGCTCAAGGTTCTGATGCCGCCACGATACAGATCGTTCAAGTTCGGCATTTGCACATACTTGCCGTATTGCGCGTAGAACACGGTGCGATCAGTTACCGGGAAAGCAAAGTTGATGCGCGGCAACAGATAGTCGTTAGCCTCGGTTTCAATCACCGAATTTTCGTCAATCCAGAGATTCGTTTTGTCGTAGGTCGGATTGGAGACATTATCCGGCTGCAAAACCTTGGCATCCAGGCGCTCGTAACGCACGCCCAAGTTGATGATAAGATCGCGATATTCGAGTTTCGATTGGACATAAGCCGAGGCGAAAAGCGGATTGCGCGGGCCATTGATACCGCTGTCCGATTTATTCACGCCATCGATATCAAAACCATAGGTTTGGATATTGCCGGCCTTGGAAAGCTCGACGCGCCGGACGTAGTCATCCGTAAACGAACGATTGGTGGTGCCATCGATGCCGTACAAAAAGTCCATGTAACCGCGAATATCATTAACCGAATAGGCGCGCATGGTCCAACGATCAGCGCGTCCACCAAACTTCAATTCAAAATTCTTGGTGACCTGGCTGGTAAAATCCAAAGCAGCGCCCAGGCTCTGTTGTTCATCTTTGGCATAGGTGTTAACCGTGCCATTAGCCGCTCTCACTTCGAAATTCAAGATTGTGCTGTGCAGATAGGGACCTTGAAACACATTGAGTTGCCGGGTCGTGTTGTTGCGACCCCAGTTCGAGGTGTCCAGGCCGGCGGCAGCCCATTCTCTCACGTCACCATATTTCGTCCACTCATCGCCGAAATCCGGATCAAAGTCGCGACTGTTGCGGGCGGAATAGCTGACGTTGACTTCATAGAAGGTTTTGGGGTTCAGCACATGCGTGCCCTTCAACGCCACCATGCCGGTCTTGATTTCACGGCGCTGTTCACGCTGCCAGAAAATATTGTTCAGCGCATTGTTGAAGGTATTGTAACCCAGCGGCCGGCGATTATAGCCGTAAGTTCCAGTTAAACGGAACTTTAATGCGCTGGACATATCGTAAACCAACGTGCCGTTGAGCGAGTTGTCACGCAACTGATTGTTCGGCAGGAAGTTCTTCTTGAAGGCAATCGGGGCAGGCAGCGGGGAGCCGGCTACTCGACCTTCAAGACCATCATCCGTCAAACCACCCAACTCTGCCAGCGTTTGGCCGGTTGCAGGATCAACAAAGTTATTTGTGTTGAAGGGTTCGATGAAGATGGGAGTACGATTGCGGAAGTAGTTATGCTGGCCGGCCAGGAAGAAGCGGGTTTTGGAGCCGAGCAGCGGGCCGCTCAAGGTCACCGCGGCATTGCGGAAACCGCGGGAGGTGGTGCCCAAAAACTCTTCGCCGGCTTTGGCGAAATCATCGGTGAGGTAGTTGACCGTGGCTTTGAAGCTCGAGCCGCCGGTTTTCACCGTGGTGCGCACGACCGCGGAATTGGCGCCGCCCAACTCAGCCGTGAAGCCGCCGGACTGCAATTGCAGCTCTTCAATGGCCTCGTCGATAACGGTGATGTTTTCTTCGTTGGAATAGGGGTTGGTGGCGGTGGCGCCGTCAACGTAGTAGGCCACTTCGTTGGCGCGGCTGCCGCGCACGTGCAACTCGCCATCTTGGAGCACGGTACCGGCATTCAATGCCAAAATGTTCTGCACACCGCGAACCGGCAGATTTTCAATATCTTCCGCGGTGGTCAGGCGCACCGTGTTGGTGGTGTTGCGCTGAATCAACGGCCGTTCCGCGATGATCTCCATTGCTTCCACGGCGATGGCCGAGCTGGGCAATTGGAAATCTTGCGTGGTAGTCAGATTGGCGCTGACACGCACATTGGCGATACCGACCGTCTGGTAACCAATATAGGTTGCCCGCACGGTGTACACGCCTGGCGGCACGCTCAGGATGACGAAGTCACCGTTGATGTCCGCCGCGGCGCCCAGCGTCGTTCCGTCGAGCACGACGTTTGCGCCGATCAAGGCCTCTCCTGATTCCTTCGCCGTTACCCGGCCACGCACTTTACCGTCTTGCGCGAACAGGAAGCACGGCAGCAGGAGCAGCGAGGCGAGAACAAACATTAACCTACGATGCATACTCTACCTCCTCCAAAATGATGGTTAGTAGATGGGATATGATTGCTTGTTTTCTGGTTTCTGGTTTCTGGTTGCTCGTTTCAGTCTTGCGCCCAATCCGTTCACTTAGTTAGTAGTCCTGCCCGCTTGTGGGGCACTGTAGAAAGATTGAAATTATTTGCATTAGCATCGGCCCGCAAGGGGCCGGAACTACGAAAGAAATGCCAAGTGAACGGTATTGGTTCTAAGCCACAAGCGATGAGCGACCAGAAAAAAAATAGCCCTCGAACTAATAGCGTAAGCCATTAGCCGAGGGCTACGGGATGCCGAATGCAAAAATTGAAATTGGCGGAACGATAGTATACGTTTCTCATTTCGCAGAACTGGGCGCATCAACAGCCGACGCTTGATTTTTGGCGATCCGTCGGGAGTTATGGTCCTAACCGCTGACTACCTGACTTTGAAAATGAAGTTGAGGTACTTAACGATCAAGTAACTGTCACATCCTGCGAGCTCAGGGCTGAGCAATTTCCTTCGCGATTGCCAGCCTGAGAAGGCGGCAAATTTATTCTCCTGGTAAGTGCTTTTGACTTAACATAAATTATGCCACTGTAAATTTTCGCTAAAATAACGGCTGACTTATCGTGCATTAGTTCATTAAATTAAAGACTTAAATAAACATTTTCATCTCTGCCATCCACACGTTTTTTTCGGCAAAGCGTGCGCTTTTTTGCATAATTCCTGGAAGGCGTTTGCACGAACAATAAAATATTCAGCTTTATGAATAATTCATATCTCAGTTTATCCGTGCCGATCCGTGGCCACTAAAATACTTGTGATTAAACTCTCCCGCCCCATTTCCTGCACCGCTAATTCACGCGAATGCGCGCCAATATCTTTCAAATTCGCGTTTATTCGTGGTTTGAAACATGGGAAAATTATTCAGCTCTGATGGGTACAATTGCCAAAAGTTCGTGCGGTAAATATTTCACTCTTCAGGGTTTTACCCTGTTCTTTTTGGCTATCTTTCTATAACCATTTCATCCCTTCGGGATTTTCCGAACCGAGAATCTCGAAGGGATGGCATGATTATGGTCATTTGGCGTTTTTTCTTTATGAAACCAC
>SZPB01000009.1 GCA_030263535.1 Cytophagia bacterium CHB2 | reverse complement strand
CTTGGTCTCTTCGGCTTTGTAGACCACGCCGATGCCGCCTTCGCCGAGTTTTTCTGTGATTTTGTGGTGAAGAATTGTTTGGCCAATCATGATTTATCTTTCCGGTTTCTTCAGTCTCGTGTGGCGTGAAACTGTTGCTTTCCGTTCGTTGAGGCGCCAGCACGACCGCGAATGAAGGCCGGCGTTTTGAATTGTTGCGCTGGCGCCGGCCATGAATATTTCACGCCTCCTGCGTTAGCTTTGAACGCTGCGATCTTTCGGCAGCCGCACTACAAATTCCGTGAACTTCCCCGGCTCCGTTTCCACCTCAATCTCCCCTTTGTGCTGCTGCACGATAATATCATGGCTGATCGACAATCCCAAACCTGCGCCTTGCCCGGCCGGTTTTGTCGTAAAAAATGGGTTGAAAATTTTGTCGCGAATATCTTGCGAAATGCCGTTGCCGTTGTCGCGAATGCGGATTTCGATTTGGCTGCCCAGGTTCTTGGTAAAAACCGAGATCACGGGGTCGAAGCCGGCGGGATGCAGTTTCTTCTTCTCATGCGCCGCATAGCAGGCATTGTTGAAGAGGTTGAGAAACACGCGGCTCAAATCCTGCGGAATGACACTCAATGGCCCGATGGTGCTGTCGAACTTTTTTTCAATCGTGACATTGAACGAGGCATCATTGGCGCGCAGTCCGTGATAGGTGAGATTTACCGCTTCCTCCAGCAACTGATTGATATCCGCCAACTCGCGCTGGCCGGAAGAGCCGCGCGCGTGCTGCATCATGCTCTTCACGATGCTGTCCGCGCGCCTGCCGTGATGATTGATCTTCTCCGCGTTTTGTTCCAGCGTTGAGAGAATCTCTTCAATATCCGTAAAATCATCCTCATTTATGTTTTTCGCCTTACGTCTTACAATCTCCTCCCTCAGTTCCTTCGCCAACTCGATCGACAACACCGCAAAATTATTCACAAAATTCAACGGATTTTTGATCTCATGCGCGATGCCGGCGGTGAGCTGGCCGAGCGAGGCGAGCTTTTCCTGGGTGACGAGCTGGTTCTGCGTTTCGCGCAAGCGTTGCAGCGTTTGCGTCAGCTCGAGGTTTTTATCCTGCAGCTCGGCGGTGCGTTGTTGCACCTTCTCTTCCAGCGTGCGATTGTATTGTTCGAGTTGCTTATACAACCGCGCGTTCTCCATCACCTGCGCCGATTGCGCGGCGATGATGCCCAGCAAGCGTTGATCTTCCGCGGTGAATTCTTGCCCGCTTTTCTTGTTGTAGAGCGTGAGAATGCCCTTCAATTCCGACTTGATGAGCAGCGGCGCGCAGAGCAGCGAGCGAATGGATTGTTCCCACGCCACCCCGTGAAAGCGTTCGTCATTCGCCGGATCGTTGATCAGCAATGGCTTTTTGTGCAGCAGCATCCAGCCTTGTAGACTTTGTTCGAGATGAAACGCCTGCTGCCCGCCGGAACTGACGCGCGTGCGCACCAGGGTTTTCATCGGCGTCGAAGCGTGCTGGTCGATCAATGTAATCACGCCCTGCTCGGCATCGACAGCGCGCAACGAGCGCCGGATGATGGTTTGCATGATCTCTTCTGAATTGAGCGAAGCGCCGATCTCACGGGCAAGATCGTTCAACAGCGCCAGTTCGCCCACCGCGCGCTGCAAACCCTGATTTTCTTCTTGCAACGCTTTGAGAGCGGCCTCACGGCGGGATGATTGTGATTCGGATTGGATCACAGTGAACCTCTCCGTGCAATGTTGGATCTGCTGAAAAATTTCTTAAACACAATGCGGTTTGTTGTGTTTCTCTTTCGATTGTCAAAAAATCAGCGCGGCCGCTTGCCGGCTTTTCTCCAATAGCGGCCAAGCGACGAGTTTTGTAATGCAAGGGACTTCATCAGGTATGATGAATCTCGAAGATCATCATTTGAACCAATCCTGTTTGGGCTGATAGGAAGTGGCAAGCTTGCTTTTGGCATGATGCCGGGCGAAGGCGAGTTGAATCAGTTCATCGAGCAGTTGTGCGTACGGCACACCGCTCGCCTCCCACAATTTGGGGTACATGCTGATTTGGGTAAAACCCGGAATGGTGTTGAGCTCGTTCAGATAAAACGTATCCGAATCGCGTTCGAGCAGGAAATCAACGCGCGCCAGACCCTGGCAATCGCAGGCGAGAAAACCCATGATCGCGGTGTCGCGGATTTTCTGCGAGAGCGCCGGGGGGAGATCGGCGGGAATGTACAGCGTGGAGGCGCCGTCAACATACTTGGCATTATAGTCATAAAATTCATTCGAGGGCACGATCTCGCCGCACACCGAGGCCTTGGGGTGTAAATTGCCGAGCACGCTCACTTCGATTTCGCGCGGGCTGGCAATGGCGGCTTCAATCAAAATTTTATGATCATACTGCGCCGCCTCTTCGATCGCGGCAACCAGTTGCGCGCGATCCCGCGCTTTGTTGATGCCCACGCTCGAACCCATGTTGGCGGGTTTCACAAACGCCGGCAAGCCGAGCGTGTCCTCGATGGTTTGCAGAATTTCGTTTTGGTTCTTGCCGCTCAGGCGCTGCGAATGCGCGACCTGCGGCACGGTTTCAAATTTTTCGCTATGCCAATCAACGGCGTGCAACCAAAGATAATCCACCACCGGAATGCCGGCTTGCAGGCAAAGCGCCTTTTGCACGATTTTATCCATGCACACCGCGGAGCCCAGCACGCCGCTGCCGACATAGGGCAAATTGGCCAGTTCCAGCAAGCCTTGCATGGTTCCGTCTTCCCCGAGCGGCCCATGCAAAACCGGTATCACAACATCGATTTTTTCCTCAGACATCATTCCCGCGCTGTCCAGGTCGGCGGGTGCCGTTGCAACCAGGCGATGCTCGTTGGGATCCGGCGCCACCATGGCGAGCGAGTGACTCGCTTCCGCGCCGCTTTTCAGCAGCGCCAGGGCATTGTTGCCGCCAATCCAGCGCCCGGACTTGGTAATGCCGACCGGAATAACTTCGTACTTGTTTTTATCTAATGCTTCGATTACCGAGGTGGCGGACACCAGAGAGACTTCATGCTCGCCCGAGCGCCCGCCAAAGATGACGCAAACACGGATTTTTTTCATGGAATGATCCGTTGGTTATACAGTTTGTGTGGCACACCGGCCGGCTGCATGACAAGCGCTGGCATGCCTTCTCAGCGCGGTTGCTCCGTCATAGCTCCGCCTGCAAACAGACACGGCAATATAAAATTTCGTTTTTGAATAGCAAACATGAAGTTTGTTCGAGATTTTCGCTTGAAATTAGGAGATTAAATTTTTACTATGGTCGGGTTCATAACGGCGAGCGGCCACAATACAAGGGGATTGCAAGTACCAAGAATCTCTCATTTTTTCGGTATTTCGATTTATATGTTCCATAACGATCATCCCACACCGCACATTCACGTTTACTATGGTGAATATGGTGCGACCATGAACATTCAACCACTCGAAGTCATGGAAGGGAAATTGTCGGCGCGGACCTTACGCCTTGTCCGAGAATGGGCTGTGCTTCATCGCGACGAGCTGATAAGGAATTGGAATCGGGCTAGAAAAAGGCGAAACGTTATTGAAGATCGAACCGCCGGAGCAATACAATGCCACATTATATTTTAAAGATGGCACGCCCCTCGAAAATTTTTGTCCAAAAGTCGCTTTTCGCAACGGCGAGATCAGGGTATTTGACGTAATGCCGTATCTGAACGGTCCGATCTTCGAGCCGCTTCATGACCCGAAGTATTTCAGTCTGGTTGCTGTGGATGATATTTCTGGTTCGATTTTTGGGCTCAATGGCGCTGATTTTTGTCCTGACTTCGTTTATTCATTGCCGGATGTCAGCATAAAAGAAGCCGCGACCGTGAAAATAGCAACGGAATTAGCTTAGCGGGGCGCCGTTTTCGAATTCTTCTCTTTTTTCATACCTAGCCGCAAAGGCATGATCATGACGTTACAATGGCAATTCATCGAGGCAACACCGCACGAATCGGTTTTGCGCCTGGCGCAGGAGTTGAGCGTGCCGCCGATTATCGCGCGGGTTTTGCTCAATCGCGGCATTGATTCCGCCGCCTATGCGCGCAATTTCTTTCGCACCGATCTCGAGCGCCTTCATGACCCGTTTTTAATGGCGGACATGAAGCCTGCCGTGCGACGCATCGCCTCGGCGCTGGAACAGAACGAGAAAATGCTGATCTACGGCGACTACGACGTCGACGGCGTTACCAGCACGGCGCTGCTCAAACTTGCTTTTCGCAGTCTGGGTTATGAGGTGCCACACTATATTCCTGAACGGCTGCGCGAGGGCTACGGCCTTTCCCTCACAGGCATTGAGAAAGCGGCGGCGCAAGCCATTACGTTAATTGTTGCAGTTGATTGCGGCGTTTCGGCGGTGGAAGAGATTCGCTACGCCCGCCAACTTGGCATTGATGTGATCGTGTGCGATCATCATCAACCCGGGCCGCAATTGCCAGCGGCAGTTGCGTTGCTCGATCCCAAGCGCAGCGATTGCCCGTATCCGTTTAAAGAGCTAGCCGGCGTCGGCGTTTCGTTCAAGCTGATGCAGGCGTTGTTCAGCCATTTGCAGCAAGATCACAGCAAGCTGTTGCGCCATGTCGATCTTGTGGCCATCGGCAGCGCGGCGGACATCGTGCCGTTGGCAGATGAAAATCGCGTGCTGGTGAAAGCGGGCGTCGAGCGGTTGAATGCTACGGAGAACATCGGTCTGAAAGCGCTGATCAACGTGTGCAGCTTGCAAGGTAGTGATCTCGGCACCGGACACATCGTTTTCATTCTGGCGCCGCGCATCAATGCCGTGGGCCGCATGGGCGATGCCAATCGCGCAGTGGCGTTGTTGACCTCGAACGACACCGACGAAGCGCAAAGCATAGCCTGCGTGCTGGATGCGGAGAATCGCGAGCGCCGCAACATCGATGACAGCACGTTTCGCGAAGCGCTGGATTTGATTTCCACGCAATGCGATCCGGTTAAAGATTCCGTCATTGTTTTGAATCGCGAGGCCTGGCATACCGGCGTGATCGGCATTGTGGCGTCGCGCCTGGTTGAAAAATTTTACCGGCCCACGGTTTTGATTTCCACGGACAATGGCGTTGGCAAAGGCTCGGCGCGCAGCATTCCGGGATTCGATATTCACGCGGCGCTGACGCAATGCCAGGATTTGATGCTGGCCTACGGCGGCCACAAATACGCCGCGGGCTTGAGCATTCGCACCGAAAACATTGCGGAGCTGCGCGCAAAACTGCAGCAAGTCGCGGCCGGCGTTATTAAAGAAGATATGCTGAAGCCGCGCTTGCTCATCGACGGCGAAATCGAATTTTCGGACATCAACGAGCGCTTCATGAAATTCCTGAAAGTCATGGCGCCTTACGGTCCCCAAAATATGCGGCCGGTGTTCGTCTCGCGCGGCCTGCGGGTGATCGGCAATCCGCAGATCGTCGGCAACAACCATTTGCGCTTCAACGTCATGCAGGGCAACAAGCGCCTGGATTGCATCGGTTTCAATCTGGGCGATTTGCGCGCGCGGCTCACTGAGGGCCGCAGCGACGTCGATCTTGCCTATCTCGTCGAAGAAAACACCTGGCAGGGCCGCACGACGATTCAATTGCGGGTGAAGGATATTCGGTAGAGTTTGATTTCAAACGTGAAGGAGAAAAAATGGCAACCACCGTTTCTCAAATGACAAAGGACGAGCTGCAAGATATGCTGGGAAGGCTCATCGAACAAAAATTGCTGGAATTGTTAGGCGATCCCGACGAAGGTTTGAGCGTGCGCAAATCGGTGCGTGACCGGTTACTCACTCAAAAGAAGGCGGTTGGTCGTGGTGAGCGCGGCGAGGGTTTGGAAGAAATTGCACGGCGTCTTAACCTGGAATAAAAGAGATGAATGGTTGGCTGCAAAGCGCCATCATTTCGATGATGAAAGCGAGGTGCACGATGAAAGTATTGGCTTATGAAGGAATTGTTGACAACGGTTTGATCCGGCTGGTAGAGGGCGTTCGGTTACCGGAGAAGGCCAGGGTGTACGTCATCTTTCCGGAATTGGATCCGAAACGTGTCGCGCATGTATACAGCCCGCGGTTGGCGCATCCGGAACAGGCTAAAGATTTCGTCAAGGAAGTGATTGAAGGGCCTTCTGATGCCAACGTATGATAGTATGTGGTTCAATCCGCCCGCGCCATTGGCGCGAGTCACATTACGGAATCCAAACAGCGGCGGCCTCTTGCCTGGTATTCCCATGCTGCTTGATTCGGGCTCTGATGTGACGTTGTTGCCTCGCGCCTCCGTCAATCAACTCGGAATGGCTGCGGTCTCTGAAGAAATCTACGAATTGGAAGGTTTCGATGGCCGTACAAGCTTCGCTTCTGCCGCACAATTGGAGTTGCTCTTTCTCGAACGGACATTCAGAGGGAAGTACTTACTGATCGATCAAGAATGGGGGGTTCTGGGACGGGATATTCTAAATCTATTGTCCCTGTTATTCGATGGCCCGCGCCTCAGTTGGAGTGATCAACGTCCGATCGTGAAGAAGTAACCCGCGCCGGTACGCAACGCGAAGAAATCGCTTTCCCTTGACGGAGCCTGCATGAAACTCTTCCCTTCCCAACTCGACACCAAATCCGAAGAATACAAGAAACGCCGCAGTAATTTTTTAAGATTACTCAGCGAGTTGAATCTGCGGGAAAAAGAAATCCGCGAACCCTCTGCTGAAGCCGTAAAGAAACTCGCCAAGCGCGGTAAATATCCGGCGCGAGAAAAAATCCGGCGCATTCTCGACCCGGGAAGTGAGCCGCTCGAAATCGGCTTGTTTGCCGCGTGGAACATGTATCAAGACATTCCCGGCGGTTATCCTTCCGCCGGCACCATCGTGCAGATCGGCCGCGTCTCCGGCAAGCTCGCGGTGATCGTCGCCAACGATCCGTTGGTGAAAAGCGGCGCGTGGGTGGAGATTACCTGCAAAAAAAATCTGCGCGCGCAGGAAATCGCGATGGAAAACCATCTGCCTATCATTTATATGGTTGATTCCGCCGGCGTGAATCTCGAACGCCAGGCCGAAATTTTTCCCGATCGCGAGCATTTCGGCCGCATCTTCCGCAACAACGCGAAAATGGCGGCCCTAGGCATTCCGCAAATAGCGGTGGTGTTCGGGTTCTGCGTGGCCGGCGGCGCGTATCTGCCCGGCATGTCGAGCGAACTCGCGATGATCACCGAACATTCGAGCATGTATCTCGCCGGGCCGTTTTTGGTGAAAGCCGCCGTGGGACAAGTCGTCGACTCCGAAACGCTCGGCGGCGCGAGCATGCACAACGCCATTTCCGGAGTGGCGGACTATCGCTTCGACACAGAAGATGAAGCGTTCGCGTTTATTCGCGATCAAATGGCTTTGTTGAATTATTCGCGGCCTTCGCCGTTCGAACGCATTGCAACCGAGGCACCGGCTTACGATCCCGAAGAATTGCTCGGGATTCTGCCGGAAAATGCCACGAGAACATATGACATGCGCGAGATCATCGCGCGCTTTGTTGACGGCAGCCGTTTTGAAGAATTCAAACCGGAATACGGCAAAACCATCGTCACCGCTTTTGCCCGCATTGGCGGTTTTTCCGCCGGCATCGTGGCCAATCAAGGCATGCCGGTGAAGCGGCAAATGCCGCCGGACCATCTTGGCCGGCCGCAGCCGCCGCAGATGCAGATGGGAAATGTGATTTACTCCGACTCGGCGAACAAAGCGACGCATTTTATCATGCTGTGCAACGAGCGACGTATTCCGCTGTTCTTTTTGCATGACGTCACCGGCTTCATGGTCGGCAAGCAAGCGGAAAGCGGCGGCATTATTCAAGACGGCGCGCAATTCGTCAATGCGCAGGCCAATGCCGTGGTGCCGAAATTCTCGGTAATTGTGCGCAACAGTTTTGGCGCGGGCAACTATGCCATGTGCGGTAAGGCTTATGACCCGGCCTTGATTTTCGCGTGGCCAACGGCTAAATTAGCGGTGATGGATGGCGGCATTGCGGCGGACACGGTTTTGCTCACGAAGAAAGAACTTTCGCCTGAAGAAAAAAGTGCATTCCGCAAACGCCTGGTGGCAAAATACAATGAAGAAGCTTCGCCTTATTTCACCTCTGCGCGCCTGATGGTCGATGGCATTCTCGATCCGCGGGAAATGCGACAGACGCTGATTACAGGGTTGGAAATGGCGGCGCTTCGGCCGGAGGTGGGCGAGTATCGCACCGGCGTGATGCGGATGTGATGCAGATCGCAAACCGGTTAGTGAAGGTTGAATGAAAAACGCGATGAAACATGAATAGAAAAAACGGGAATATAAAGCCGCTTGATTTGCATGTTTTAATCGAAAAGGAGGGCTGGCTTTATTCTGCCTTGTGCCTGGAGCTTGACGTAGCTTCGCAAGGCCGCACTTTATCTCAGGCCAAAAAAATATTGCTGAGGCTATTCAACTCTATCTTGAGAGCGTTCGCGCCGCAGGAGATGAAAAAGAGTTTATCCCTCGTCCGGCGCCGTTGCTAGAGTGGCTGAAATATTTTCAAGCCCTGGCGCGGCAGATGAATAAAATTTTTCGGCTGGCGACTAAACCTCAGTCATTGCGTCTCCAATTCTGCATCTGATTCAAAACGTTTGCCCAAAAGAGCGGGCCAATATCACCATTAAACGAAAGGAACCCTGTCATGGAAGAAAAAAAATCGTATCTGCAGAAGCTGGCAGCGCAACTGCAAGATTGGGACGTCGAGCTTGATCAATTGAAGGTCAAGGCCGATCAAGCCAAAGCCGGCGCCAAGGCCGAGATTGAGGAACAAATCACCGAGCTGCGCGCCAAGAAAGATGCGGCCATGGTGAAATTCAATCAATTGCAGGAAGCCAGTGATGAAGCCTGGGACGACATCAAAGCTGGCGCCGAAAAAAGTTGGACCGAGCTGAAAGGCGCGTTCAAAAGCGCTTTTTCGAAATTCAACAAGTAGGTAAACCCTTTTTGTGAAATCGCAAGAAGCACGCGCCGAAGCCGGGCTTGCGCAAAGTGATCTCGCTTTTGGGGAGATTCTTCCAGCGAATGCCCGGTTTCGCGTGTCAGGCAAATTATGAGCGTGGCCGATGGCCGTCGTTGAGCAAAACATTTTCGGCATCACCGAGGAACTGCTTCAGGAGATCACCGCGCGGATCGTGCGCGAAGGGCCGCTGCATTATCTCACGCTCGATGAGCTCGCCGAGGTGACGATGAGCATTATGCATGCTTGCAAACAAAATTCGGAGCCTTGTTCATGAAAAAAATATTATCAAAGCCGCGCAAACGCGCGCAGAGCCAACGCGCGCAAAATGACGTTGACCTCTTTGCGCAAGAGCTGCGCTTGCTGCGTAAGCTAAAAAGCAGCTCGCGGCCAACGTATGAAGCGCTCGTGCACGTCATCTATCATTTGGTCGAATTGCCGCCGCAGACCACACCAAAGATTTCAAAAAAAGATTACTTGAACGACCCCTTATGGAAGTTGGTGGGGAAGGCCGCTTCGGGCAGAAAAAACGACGACAGCGCGATTGAGCACGACCGCTATTTGTACGGAGGCAAGGCGTGAGAAGCAGAGTGTTTGTCGATACGAGCGCGTGGAAAGCGTTGTACGATAAAGACGATCCCTTTCACAAAATCGCAAAGCGCACATTGGCCGATCTCAAACGAAAAGGGAGCTTTATTTTTACTTCGAATTATGTAGTTGACGAAACGCTCACGCTCTTGCGCATCAGAGTCGATCACCTGAGCGCGATAGAATTTGGCGAGTACGTGCGCGCGAGCAAGGTCACCTCAACTCTTGCGGTGGACAACGCCATCGAGAATGAAGCTTGGGCGATTTTCAAAAAATATCGGGATAAAACTTTCAGCTTTACGGATTGCACGAGTTTCGCTCTCATGCGCAAGTTGTCGCTTGATTCCGCCTTCACGCTTGATGAGCACTTTCGCCAGTTCGGTTTGATAAGCGTGCCGAATCGCCGCAATATTCAAAACGCACTGCGCGGTAGAAGATTTGACGAATGATATGAAAACCATTGAAGCAGCATAATGCAGAAAACTCACATGAACGCAACCTCTCCTCTCCTCATCGCCAACGGCCAGGGCTTTTGGGGCGATTCGATTCTCGGGCCGGTGCGGCTGGTGCGCGAAGGGCCGCTGCACTATCTCACGCTCGATTACCTCGCCGAGGTGACGATGAGCATCATGCAGAAGCTCAAGAGCCGGAATCCCGAAGCAGGGTATGCCACGGACTTCATTCAAATGCTTGAACGCATCCTGCCAGAATGCCACGAGAAGGGCATCAAGATCATCGCGAGCGCCGGCGGGGTGAATTCCGCGGCGTGCGCGCGCGCGACCGGGCAGGTGATCAAAAAACTCGGGCTGAGCAATCTCAAGGTCGCCACCGTTACCGGCGATGATATTCTCGACCGGATCGATGAGCTGCAGGCTGCCGGCGAAGTTTTCAAGAACCTCGATGACGGACGTTCGCTTAACGAGATTAAAGACAAAATTTCTTCGGCCAATGCTTATCTCGGCGCGTTTCCCATTGCCGAAGCCCTGGCGCAAGGCGCGCATATCGTCATCTGCGGCCGCGTCACGGATCCTTCACTCGTGCTCGGCCCAATGATCTATGAATTCGGCTGGCAGCCCGAGGACTATGACAAACTCGCGGCGGGCACAGTTGCCGGGCACATTGTGGAATGCGGCGCGCAATGCACCGGCGCGAATTACAGCAATTGGCGCGAGATTGCAGACTATGCTCGCATCGGCTATCCTGTCATCGAAGCACATGCCTCCGGAGAATTTTTTATCACCAAGCATGCCCAAACCGGCGGCAAAGTGAGTATTGAAACAGTCGCGTCTCAGCTCGTTTATGAAATGGGTGATCCGCGGCGTTATCTCACGCCGGACGTTGTCGCGGATTTTACCACGATCAAGCTCGAGCAAGCAGGGGCCGATCGTGTGCGCGTGTATGGCATCAAAGGCAGCGCGCCCACGGAAAGCTTGAAAGTGAGTTTCAGTTATCACAACGGCTACAAAGCCGTTGGCCAACTCGTGATCTCCGGCCCGGAAGCGCTGGCCAAAGCCCGGCTTTGTGCCGAGATGATTTGGGAACGGCTTGCGCTTGATGATTGTACGTTTACCGAAGACGAACGGTTGGTGGAATTTCTAGGCAGCGGCGTTTGTCATGCTGGCATTGTCGCGCCGGTTGATCCTGCGGAAATCGTTTTGCGCGTGGGCGTCAAAAGTCATGACAAAGCCAGGGTCGATCGCTTCGGTATGGAAATCGTTCCACTCGTCACCAGCGGCCCGCCGGGCGTGACCGGCTTTGCCGGCGGCCGCCCGAAAGCGACGGACATTATTAGTTATTGGCCGGCGTTAGTGGGTAAAGGTAAAATTCGACCGCAAGTGGAGGTTATGGCATTTTGAAAATATTTGATTCATGATTTTGCCTGATTACAACCAAAGAACACACAACTTGAGGAAGGCTTGACTATGAAGGACCAGGACTGGGAATTGCACGTGAAATTGCAGGAATTATCGTCTCCGATCGATGCACAAGGCCTGAACGTTGCCATGATTTTGGCCGCCGGCCATGGCAAGCGTATTAAATCGGAAAAATCCAAGATGCTGCACATGATTTGGGGCGTGCCCACGGTCACACGTGTTGCCAACGCGGCGCGCGAAGGCTTGGAAACGGCAAATCAAATCATCGTCGTCGGCATCAAGGCGCTTGATGTTGCGCAAGCGCTGGGCGCGGCGCCGCATCGGGTGTTTGTGTTGCAATCGGAGCAGCGCGGCACGGGCGATGCCGTGCGCGTGGGCTTGCAAGGTTTGATCACGGAGCATTTCAACGGCGCGATATACGTTTTTCCCGGCGACATGGGATTGCTGAACAGCCGCGCCATTCGCGATTTGCGCCATGATTTCGAGCGCAACGTTTGCGACATGATGGTGTTGACCGCGGATTACCAGGGCAAACCCGAGGAAAATTATTACGGCCGCATCATTCGCGTCCCGCAAAAGGACGCGCAGGGCAAATCCGCGGGCGGCGATTATGACAAAGTCATCGCGATCATGGAGCATCGCGACATTCTCGCGCTCAAGCCGGATCAGCCGCATCGCATCACTTACAATAATCGCGTATACGAGTTCTCGCGTGAACAATTGCTCAATATACCCGAGTTCAACACGGGCGTGTATGCTTTTAAATTTTCGCTCTTGGCGAAATACATCGAAACGTTGCAAACCAACAATGCCCAGGGCGAACTTTACATTACCGATTTGATTGCCATTTTCAACCAACACGGCCTCTCCGTCAAAGCCTCGCGCGCCAGCGACTACTCCACCGTCATGGGTTTCAACAATAAAAGCGTGTTGAAGGAGATGGAGAAAATCGCGCGCGACAAGGCATATGATCGCCTGAAAGACATTATCACCATCGATGACAAAGATGATTTTTTCATTGCGGATGAAGTGATCGAGCAGATCATCGGCATGGACATCGCGCGCGCGCCGCTGGACATCGTCGTCGGCAAAGGCGTGCATATCGGCCCGCACGTCAGCCTGAACAAGGGCGTTGTGATCAAAAGCCGCGCCACCCTCGAGGGCAACATCGAGCTGGGGGAGAATGTTGTGATTCATGAAAATGTCTTTCTCAGCTCGTATGCGCATCAAAAGCTGGTTATCGGCCGAAACTCTGCCATTTTTCAAGGCAACATCATTAAAGGTAATTTGATCATCGGCGAGAATTGCCAGATCGAATCCGGCGTCAACATGACCGGCTCGGATGAGTATCCCACCCGCATCGGCAACAATGTGCTCATCAAGGGCACCAGTTATATTTTTGGCACCATTATCGATGACGATGTCTGGGTCGAGCGTTCCGTGTTGAAGTACAAATATGTCGAGCGGCTGGTGCGCAAAGACGGCACGGTGCAACCGGTGCGCTGGGTGTTGCCGTTGCCGGAGGGGCTGGATTCGTTGCATTCGCTGGAGAAGAAATGAAGCAAGATGCTCGTTGCTCGCTCCAGCAACGAGTGACCAGCAACAAGCAACCAAGAACGATTATGAAACTAATTCATCTCTCCCAAATCGCCTATGCGCGCAGCGGCGACAAAGGCGACGCCAGCAATGTCGGCATCGTCGCATATGATCGCGCCGGCTATGAGTTGCTTAAAAAAACGCTTACACCGGACAAGGTAAAAAGCCACTTTCGTGAGATTTGCCGGGGCGAGGTCGAACGCTACGAAGTGGACGGCATCATGGCGCTGAATTTCATTTTGCATGATTCGCTGGGCGGCGGCGGTTCGGAAAGCCTGAAGAGCGATGCGCAGGGCAAGACGCATGGCCTGGGCTTGTTGCAGATGGAGATTGAAGCGCCGGATGAACTCATTCTATAGTGACTTCTTGTGAAACTTGATAATCAGAATCGGTAACCCCGGTTTGATCGGCCACGGCTTGGCCGTGGCATTTACTGTGGTCAAGCCACGGCCAAGCCGTGGCTGAACATTACCGAGCTTGAATGGCAAAACTCATCAGGAGCGTTGGCATCCCAAGAAGTGACAACACAGACTCCAGGCTACAAAAAGGTACATTGTGTCTGAACTTGAATTTGTAAAATACGAAATCAAGGATCGTGTTGGATGTCTCACAATTGATCGTCCTCCGGTAAACGCGCTGGGCCGCCGGCTTGTGAGCGAGATTGCTGTCGCGGCGCAACATGCGAATCAGGATATTCTTGACAAAAAACTCCGGGTTTTGATTGTGCGCGGCGAAGGCAAACATTTTTGCGCCGGCGCTGATCTCAAAGAGCGCAAAGAGATTCCGGAGAGTCAGGTCGAGATTGTGGTGCAGGGCATTCGCGGCGCTGTGCAGGCGATCGCAGAAATTAATGTGCCTACGATTGCGGCGGTGCACGGTTCGGCGCTGGGCGGCGGCATGGAACTCGCGCTCGCCGCAGACATGCGCGTGCTCAGTGAAAATGCGACCATGGGCTTGCGCGAAACCGCGCTGGCGATCATACCCGGCGCCGGCGGCACGCAACGGCTGATGCGGCTGATCGGCTATGCCCGCGCCATGGAATGGATTGCCACCGCAAGATTGTTTAGTGCAAGGGAGTGTTTGGAACAAGGTCTCGCAAATCGTGTCGTGCCGGAGGCAGATTTGCTGGACACGGTAATGCAACTGGCGGAGAAGATCGCAGCAAACGGCCCGCTCGCCGTGCAGGCTGCGAAGGAGGCCATGCGCCGCGGCCTGGAATTGTCATTAACCGAGGGGCTGGCCTATGAGCTGGAATGCTATCGCCGCATCATTCCGACGAACGACCGGCGTGAAGCGCTGGCGGCCTTTGGCGAAAAGCGACAGCCGGTTTTTAGAAGTGAATGAATATTTTTTCGAATCATGACGGCGCTGCGCGAAACCAAACAACGCATCGAAGCCGATCCGTCGAACTGGGCCGTTGCCTTGATGGATTTTGTTGATGACTTTCGCTATTACAAAGACCCTTCAGCCATTACACAGCCTTATGAATTGAGCAGTGAGAGATACGATGCTTTGTTGGCCGCGACTGCTCATTAATTTGTGTGATGAGCTGCACCTCGATACGCCGCGCTGGATTCTGGAAATCCCGGCCTGCAAAGAACCCTGGTTTGTCTCCGGCATGGAGAGTATGAAAGCCATCACCCTGGTGGCAAGCCCGCTGCAGTTTCGCTTGCGGAAAATTTTCGTTGTGGAGAATTTTTTGCAGAGAGTTTAGGCCTCCCTGCGGCGTTGTGTTTTTTTTCTCGATTGCTGAATTCTTTTAAACACCTAATGTGAGAGAACCTCATGCTGAATTTTACCGATGAGCAGCTCATGATTCGCGACACGGTGCGCGAGTTTGCCAAAAATGAAATCGAACCCAAGGCCGCCGAAATCGATCAAACCATGGAATTCCCCGCGGAAAATTTGCGCAAGATGGGGGAATTGGGTTTTCTCGGCATTCCCTTTTCCTCAAAATACGGCGGCGGCGATCTCGACACGGTTTCATTCGTGTTGATGATCGAGGAACTGGCGCGGGTTTGCGGCGCCACCACGCTATCCGTCGCGGCGCATTGCTCGCTGTGCGCCACACCCATTTACCTGTTTGGCAACGAAACTCAGAAACAGAAATATCTGCCCGATTTGCTGACCGGCAAAAAGTTTGGCTCGTTCTGCCTGACCGAGCCCCACAGCGGCTCCGATGCCGCCGCGCTCTCCACCACCGCGACGCGCCAGGGTGATCATTACATTTTGAACGGCAGCAAAATGTACGTGACCAACGGCGGGTATGCCGGCACCTATGTCGTATTCGCCAAAACCAATGCGCAAGTCTCCAAAACCCGCGGCATCAGCGCCTTTATTGTCGAGCGCGAGTTCCCCGGCGTAATCATCGGCAAGAAAGAAAACAAACTCGGCTTGCGCGCGAGCGATACGCGGCAGGTTTCGTTTGATAATTGCAAAGTACCGGCGGCAAATTTGCTCGGCGAGGAAAACGAAGGTTTTAAGTACGCCATGCAAATTCTCGACGGCGGCCGCATTGGCATTGGCGCGATGGCTGTGGGTCTGGCGCAGGCGGCATTGGACAAAGGTTCTGCTTACTCGATGGAACGTAAGGCCTTCGGCAAGCCGATCGCAGATTTTCAAGCCATCCGCTGGTTCGTGGCGGACATGGCCACGGAGATTCATGCCGCGCGCTTGATGGTGCATCATGCTGCGCAACTGCGCGACGCCGGCAAGAATTTCGTCAAAGAAGCGGCTATGGCCAAGCTCTTTGCCAGCGAAATGGCGATGCGCGCCTGCAGCAAAGCCATTCAGATATTCGGCGGCTACGGCTATCTCATGGATTATCCGGTCGAACGTTACTGGCGCGATGCCAAGCTCATGGAGATTGGCGAGGGCACCAGCGAAGTGCTGCGGATTATTATTTCCCGGGAAGTGTTGAAGGAAATATAGGTGACGACACAATATGATTTGCCTAATTGAAGCTCTCAATTATCGCTCGCTGCGCTGTTTGAGCCAAAAAATTTCTCCTTTCAACATATTGATCGGACCAAATGCGAGTGGCAAAACAACATTTTTAGATGCTGTTGCCTTCGTCGGTGACATGTTGAAATTTGGACCGGAGGAAAGTATTCGCCGGCGTGCGCGTTCGATTGAAGAAATGACCTGGAATCGGCTCGGTAATCGCTTTGAGTTGGCAATTGAATTTGCATTACCCGAACGTTTGTATGGCTTGAAGAACAATGGCGCTTACACACAATGCCGTTACGAGATAGCTTTGGGTTATTCATCTGAAAATGAAGCCGCACTCTTAAATGAAGTTTTTTGGTTAAAGTCAGATGAGGGGAAGAAATCCTATCGACGTCAACCTGAGAGTCAGGCACCCCAAATAGAACTGTCTCTTGGTTTTCCACGTGAAAATCCTGTCGTAGATTCAATTTTGGTTGCACCACGCAAGCATTCTCCGATGGGCTGGCGGAAGGTTGTTAATAAAATCAGCGAATCGGGGAATGATTGGTTCAAAGCCGAGTCAGGTGATTGGAATAATTTATTCAGACTAGGGCCACGGAAATCGTCGCTGGCAAATCTACCTGAAGATGAGCAAAAATTTCCCGTTTCGACGTGGGCAAAAAGGCTTCTTATGGAAGGCATTCAGGTTTTAGCGTTGAACAGTTTAGCTATGCGCCAACCCTGTTCGCCTTTAACGCCAAAACGTTTTGTTCCAGATGGTTCGAATTTACCCTTGGCTATACGCGAACTGCAAAAAGATTCAAACCGTTATCAACAATGGCTTGCACATGTACAAACAGCCTTGCCTGATATTCAAGCAATTGAGGTTCAGGAGCGGCAAGAGGATCGGCATTTATTTCTCGAGGTTATCTATCAAACGGGAACCCGTGTACCGTCATGGTTGGTTTCAGATGGAACGTTGAGACTGTTAGCATTGACGTTAATTGCCTATTTGCCTTCAGAAGGATCAATCTATTTAATTGAAGAGCCCGAAAATGGATTGCACCCAAGAGCCGTTGAAGCAGTTTATGAATCGCTTTCTTCGGTGTATGATAATCAAATTTTAGTGGCAAGCCATTCACCGATTTTTCTTAGTTTGGCGAGGTTAGAGCAAATTCTCTGTTTCGGTAAAACGCTGACTGGGGCGACAGATGTTATTGTCGGAACGGAACATCCAAAACTAAAGGACTGGAGGGGTGAAGTTAATCTCAGTGTTCTTTTTGCCTCTGGAGTTCTGGGATGAAGGATTTGATTATTCTGGCTGCAGACAGTCAGATGCGAGCCGCGACTGAAAAATTGTTAATGCGTGAACCAGCTCTCGGTATACTAACGCCCTCATTTGAAATTTTTGTTCATCCAGAAAGAGATGCTGGCGTTTTTGGCAAATGCCAAGATTTCTTGCGGCCATTCCAGCGGCTTTATCGTTTTGCCCTGGTAATGTTTGATCGTGATGGATGTGGCTCAAAAGAATCAGCACGACAAATCCAGCAGATTGTAAAAGAGCGCCTTGATCAAGCAGGCTGGAATGAAAGAAATCAAGTCGTGGTTTTAGACCCAGAGTTGGAAATCTGGGTTTGGGCTGACTCTCCCAATGTTTCGAGATCTTTGGGATTGTCGGAAAAGCAGCTCAAGGAAATACTCTCGCACTATGAACGAGATGAAAATTTGAAACCGAAAGATCCAAAGGCAGCCATGGAAGATGCTCTTAAAAAATCACATCTGCGCCGCTCCGCGGCTATATATGCAAATTTGGCATCTACAGTCACTTTGAAAAATTGCAGAGACAGAAGCTTCTCTGATTTTAAATCTGCTTTGGTGAAATGGTTCGGACGCCCCCCAATGTCTTTGATTGAACAGTCCAAATGAAATTCGGCGACGTTGACATCTTCCTGCTCTCCGACGGCACGTTTCGCCTCGACGGCGGCGCGATGTTCGGTGTGGTGCCGCGTGTGCTGTGGGAGCGTCACGATCCACCGGATGAGAAGAACCGCATTCTGCTGGGATTGAATTCGCTGCTCGTTCTCCGCGGCGAAGAGAAAATTCTCATTGATTGCGGTATCGGCGATAAATTTGACCGGAAATTTGCCGGCATCTATGCGGTGCAGCGCGAGCATACCATGTTGGATGAGCTTGCCCGGCATGGCCTCCAGCCCGAAGAAATCACCCACGTCATTCTTTCACATCTGCACTTCGACCACATCGGCTGGAGCACGCGCCGCAATGCAGACGGAGAGTTGGAGCCGACGTTTCAGCATGCCCAATATTTCTGCCAGCGCGGCAACTACGAATACGGCCTGCACCCCGACCCGCGCAGCCGTGCGAGTTATCTGCAGGAGAATTTTGTGCCGCTGCATCAGCACGGCGTTTTAAGATTTTTGGAAGGCACGGGGGAAGTTATGCCCGGAATCGAAAGCATTGTCACTGGCGGGCATACGCAGGATCATGCCATCATCAAAATCAAAACCGCCGGTCGCACGATTTGTTTCCTGGCGGATTTGGTGCCGACGGTTTCTCATCTCAGAACCGTCTATGTGATGGGATATGATGTGTTCCCGGCGCAGACGATGCAGGTTAAACCAAGAGTGTTACAGCAAGCATTCGAAGAACAATGGTTGTTGATTTTCGAGCACGGCGCGCGCATCAAAGCGGGATATTTGCAGCGGGTAGAGGGGAATTGGAAGATTGAGCCGGTGAATATTGACTCTTGATGCTGGTTGCTTGTTGCTCGTTGCTGGTTGCTTGTTCCTGGTTGTTTGTCGCTTGTTTGAGGCTTAACAAGTTATCATTGCACAAAATGCTGTTGCATAGTTTTTTGGAAAGGAGAATTCCTCATGCCAACGCCGTTTCGTGAAGTCATTATCGCCGGTGCATGCCGCACGCCGATAGGCGCGTTTCAAGGCGCATTGGCGCCGTTCTCTGCCACTGAATTGGGCGCGCTGGTGGTGAAAGAAGCGGTGCGGCGAGCCGGACTCGATCCCAAGAATGTTGATGAAGTCATCATGGGCTGCGTGCTGCCAGCCGGCGTGGGACAGGCCCCGGCGCGGCAAGCGGCAATCAAAGCAGGCTTGCCGGTCGAGGTGACGTGCATGACGATCAACAAAGTCTGCGGCTCCGGTTTGAAAGCGGTGATGCTCGCGGCGCAAGCCATCATGGCTGGCGATGCCGATATTGTCGTGGCCGGCGGTATGGAAAGCATGTCCAATTCACCATATCTGTTGAGCAAAGCGCGCGACGGCTATCGCCTCGGCCACGGCGAGCTGGTTGACAGCATGATCAAAGACGGTTTATGGGATGTCTACAACGATTTTCACATGGGCAATGCGGCAGAACTGTGCGCAGCCGAATGCAACATCCCGCGCGGCAGGCAAGATGAATTCGCGATAACGAGCTACAAACGCGCGCAAGCGGCGCAGGCAAACGGTTTATTCCAAAAAGAAATCGTGGGCGTACCCCTGCCGCAGAAAAAAGGCGATCCCATTTTGATTGCCGATGATGAAGAACCAAAGAAGGCCAACTTCGAAAAAATGGCGGCGTTGCGTCCGGCATTTGACAAAGAAGGTACAATCACCGCTGCGAATGCCTCCAAAATAAATGATGGCGCTGCCGCGGTGGTGGTGATGGCCAGAGAGATTGCCGAGAAGTTGGGCGTCAAGGCGCAGGCAAAACTCGTCGGTCAAGCTTCTGCTGCGAAAAAGCCGGAGTGGTTTACGATGGCTCCGATCGATGCGATTGACAAGATTCTCAAGAAATCGGCATTTTCATTGGATAAAATCGATATTTTTGAAATCAACGAAGCCTTTGCCGTGGTTGCGCTCGCGGCGCAGCAGCAACTCGGCATTCCCCTGGAAAAACTGAATGTGCACGGCGGCGCCGTGGCGCTGGGTCATCCCATTGGCGCGAGCGGGTGCCGCATTCTCGTCACCTTGATTCATGTGCTGCAAGAATACAAAAAGAAATACGGCATGGCGGCGATTTGCATCGGCGGCGGCGAAGCCTCGACGGTGATTGTGGAAAATGCGGGCTACTCGAGGATATGAACATGCAGCGACCAAAACCGCAGCCGCCAGAAGATGAACCCGTTTCTTATCAACGGGAAACGACGCCTCCAGCAAACCAAGTGGCAGAGCCGATGGCTGCCTATCATGTTCAGCGGCAGCCTCCGGCTGAAAAAAAATCCGCGCTTCCGGCTCGTCAAATTGGCGGTTATCAAGTTTCCAGGGAAGTTTGGCAGTTCGCTGTCGTCAATGATTTGCTCCCACACTTGGAAACAGCCGTTCGATTGGTGTACGATTGTTTTGCCGCAGTGAAGAAAATCGAGTTTGTATACGTCATTGATCCGGAGCTGGAAAACAACAGTTGGATCACGATTGAAGCCGCCGTTTCTGGAACCGTCGAGGAAGTGCTGGCTCAGACGAATCAATTCGACAGAGAAATGATCAAACAAGTTCCCATTGAAAAAGGCGCGATGATTTGTCTCGTAGCCGGGGGATTTTGAGAATGCGCGGCGACGACTTTTTGCAAATTGCTCAGCAATTGCTCAAAGCGCCCTCTGAAGCGGCTTATCGCACTGCGACCAATCGTGCTTATTACGCGGTCTTTCATCGTTGTGTCGCCTTTCTGTCCGGTTTGGGATTTGAGGCGTCGATTGGCCCACAAGCGCATGGTCAGTTGCAAGGTCGTATCAATAATTCAGGCGTGATCGAAGGCCAGCAGCTTTACCGGATATTGCATCGCCTTTACGATCGTCGCCGTGTCGCGGATTATGATTTGCATTCCCAGGAGTTTCATTCGCAAGCAACAGCGGCGCTGTTGGTGGCATCGGCAGGCCAGGCGATCACAATGATTGCTGATTGCGAAAAATCACAAGACCTGTGCCGTCGTATCCGCGAGGGCATTCACACATACGAAAATAAGCTGAAGACTCCAAAGAGGTGAGGCGAAAGCGCATGCAAAGCATCGGCGTCATTGGCGGCGGCACCATGGGCAACGGCATTGCTCATGTGTTTGCGCAATCCGGCTGCGCGGTTACGTTGGTGGATATCAAGCAGGAGTTCCTTGATCGCGCGCTGGCTGCCATTAAAAACAATCTTGCGCGGCAAATCAAGAAAGGGGAGATTACCAATGACGACATGGCCGGGATTCTTGCTCGCATCGCCGCTTCCACCGATTTGCAAAGCCTGAATACCTGCGAACTTGTCGTCGAAGCGGCAACGGAGGATGCCGGCCTGAAAAAGAAAATCTTTGCGGAGATCGATACGCTCTGCCCGCCTAAAACCATTTTGGCGAGCAACACGTCTTCCATTTCAATCACGGAGCTGGCGGCCGCGACGCAGCGACCGGAAAAAGTTATCGGCATGCACTTTTTCAATCCCGTGCCAGTGATGAAGTTGGTAGAAGTGATTCGCGGTTTGGCGACAAGCGACGAGACGTTTGCGAGCATCATGCAATTGGCTGAGAAGCTCGGCAAAATCGCGGTGGCGGTGAATGATTATCCCGGATTCGTTTCCAATCGCGTGCTCATGCCGATGATCAACGAAGCGATTTATTGCGTGATGGAGGGCGTCGCCGAGCCTAAAGCCATTGATCGCGTGATGCAGCTCGGCATGAATCATCCCATGGGCCCGCTGACGCTGGCGGATTTTATCGGCCTGGACGTCTGTCTGCACATCATGAACGTTTTGCACACGCAAATCGGCGACGATAAATATCGCCCGTGCCCGTTGCTGCGCAAAATGGTGGCTGCCGGGCATCTCGGGCGCAAGGCAGGCAAAGGTTTTTATGAGTATGCCAAATAGTATCACCGCCCCGCGATTTGCATTGAATGCCCCGACAATTCTTTGACGTGCACAAGTTGTTTAGCTGATCGCCCGGGCGGTAAATTTTGAAATGAAAGAGAGAGTGGAGACATGGATTTCAATTTGACCGACGAACAAAAGCATATTCGCGAGGAGATTCGCCGTTTTGCCGAAAACGAACTGGCCCCGGACGCCGCCGAGCGCGACGCCCAGGAAAAATTTCCACACCGCCAGGTGAAAGAATTGGGGCGTCTCGGCTATCTCGGCATCAACACTCCAGTCGAATACGGCGGGCAGGGCGCGGATATGGTGTCATATGCCATCGTGATTGAAGAACTCTCGCGCGTCGACGCCTCCACGGGGGCTATCGTTTCTGTCAATAACTCCCTGGTCTGTTATGGCCTGGAATTATTCGGATCGGATTATTTAAAGCAAACACATTTGATTCCACTGGCCCAAGGCGAATTGCTCGGCGCGTATTGTCTTTCGGAACCGGGTTCCGGGAGCGATGCCAGCAACATGCAAACCACAGTGCGGCGTGAAGGCGATTCGTATGTGATCAATGGGACAAAAAATTTCATCACCAACGGCGTGAATGCCGATCGTTTCATCGTGTTTGCCACCATTGATAAAGCCGCCGGGCATAGAGGGGTTTGCGCATTCCTTGTCGAGAAGAACAGTCCGGGCTTTTCTGTTGGCAAAAAAGAAAAGAAACTCGGCATTCGCAGCAGCGATACCGCAATGTTGAATTTTGACGATGTCAAAGTGCCGGCGGAAAATTTGCTGGGGCAGGAACGCAAAGGGTTTAATATCGCCATGAAGATTTTGGATTGCGGCCGGATCGGTATTGCCGCACAGGCGCTGGGCATTGCGCAGAGCGCGCTTGATGCTGCGCTAAAATACGCCAAAGAGCGCGTGCAATTTGACAAACCGATCGCCGAGTTTCAAGCGATTCAATTCATGCTTGCGGATATGGCGACGCACATCGACGCGGCGCGTTTGCTGGTGTATCGCGCGGCTGCGACAAAAGATGAAGGCCGGGATTATGCGACGGCGGCAGCGCAGGCCAAATTGTATGCCTCACAAGTTGCGGTGGATTGTGCCGTGAAAGCGGTGCAGATCTACGGCGGCGCCGGCTATTTGAAGGATTATCCCGTGGAACGCATCATGCGCGATGCCCGAATTACGGAAATTTACGAAGGCACTTCGGAAATTCAGAAGCTTGTCATTGCGCGCAGTTTATTGAAATAAAAGTTTGCTCTAAAGCGAGACTTCATTATATTAGACCGGTTTTCGAGCGTTCGAATTATAATTGTGCTTTAGGGATCGTTTGATCTGTAACTTTATTCTTTGTCATACATATGTCACCCTTGAGTGATCGGCGTCGGGCGCGAGAGTTGGCGTTGCAGGCTTGTTATGCGCACGAGTTGTCGGAAAACGAGCCGGACGCGATTGTCGCGGATGTGATTCTCAGCCAAGAAGAGCTTGCGCCGGTTTT
This sequence comes from Cytophagia bacterium CHB2, assembly GCA_030263535.1. NCBI lineage: Bacteria > Pseudomonadati > Bacteroidota > Cytophagia > Cytophagia bacterium CHB2. The sequence continues at coordinate 20,794 of SZPB01000009.1, read as the reverse complement.
AAAATTTGCGGAAGATCTGTTTCGCCAGACCGTCGCACATCGTGAAGAGTACGACCATCTCATCAAACAGAAAGCGGTGAATTGGGAGTTCAGCCGTATCGCGATTTTGGACAAACTCATCCTGCGCATGGCGATCTGCGAGTTTTTGTACTTCGAAGACATCCCTCCCAAAGTGTCCATCGACGAGGCGATCGAGATCGCCAAAAAATTCAGCACGGAAAAGAGCGGGCGTTTTGTTAACGGCATTCTCGATGCCGCTTTGATCGATTTGCGTAAAGCCGGCCAGATTCGCAAGAAGGGGCGCGGCTTGAGCGAGGGCGGCCGAAAAGAGAAGTAACCGCGCAGCTCGCAAAGAATGCAACACAAAATTTTATTTTTTAATAAGGCGGTGCACCATGACAATCGAAGTGACTCTTACATTGCCGGAGAATTTGGTCGAGCATGCAAAGCGCTTTGGGTCAATGACGCGCCGGGATGTTAATACGGTATTGGCTGATGCTTTGGAAATGATGTGGCCGGCATTGGGCCATTTGCCGGAAAACGGCGATTATCCGCCGATTTCAAGCTTGACCGATGCGGACGTTTTGCATTTGGCCGATATGAAAATGGAACCGGCGCAACACCGGCGCCTCACTGAATTGCAGGCCAGGGGAAAGCAGGAAGAGTTGGCGGCGGACGAACGCTATGAGTTGTTGGCGTTGATGCAAATTTATCAACTAAAACAACTGCGCAAATCAGAAGCTTTATCTGAGGCGGTGCAACGAGGTTTGCGAAAACCCGCGCCGGCATGACTAAGCTTTCTGAAAGCACCCGCCAAAACGTGCAGCAACGGGCCGGCAATCGTTGTGAATATTATCACAGCCCGCAGAGTTATGTGTTCGGGTAGTTGCAGATCGATCATATTTTGCCCGTCGCGAAAGGCGGGAGTGATGATGAAGGAAATCTCTGTCTCGCTTGTGAATTCTGCAATCAATATAAATGGACGCAAACGGAAGGTATAGATTATCAAACCGGCGAACAAGTCCCATTATTCAATCCACGCCAACAGCGTTGGGAAGATCATTTCTCTTGGAGTGTGGATGGCGTTGAGATCATTGGCATAACTGCCATTGGGCGCGCCACCGTGTTGGCATTGCGATTGAATAACGACCTGGCTTTGATTGTTAGAAAAAATTGGATCCGGGCCGGCTGGCAGCCGCAATGAAATTGCAGAGTTGCGAATCATCCGTGCAGCGATTGAGATCGCCAAAAAATTCAGCACGGAAAAAAGCGGGCGTTTTGTTAACGGCATTCTCGACGCCGCCCTGATCGATTTGCGCAAAGCCGGCCAGATTCGCAAGAAAGGCCGGGGCTTGAGCGACGGGCCAAAGCGGGACGTGCCGCGATGATGGGCTTTCGCAAAACGAAAATAGAAGTAGCAGCAGTCATAAAATTTGAAACCGAAGGGTTGGGTTAATCCCGGCCAACGATTAAACCTGCACCAAGAATGGTGGATTTGATTTAGGACAAACGAATCAGCGAGTCGAGTTTCATGAATCTGATAGCAAAACTGTTTGGCAATAAGCACGAACGCGACATCAAACGCATTCTACCGATCGTCGAAGAGATCAATCGCATTTATCCGACGTTGCGCGATTTCAGCGATGACGAACTGCGCGCCCGCTCGGAGGGATTGCGTCAAAAAATCAAAGAAGCGACAGGGGAGGTCGTCGCAGCGATCGCGCAATTGAATTTACTGTTGCGCCGCGAAGAGGTAACAGCTTCCGACAACGGCCGCGACATTGCTGGGGAAGAAGCGATCGAAACGTTCGACAACATGTCGATGGAGCAAATTCGCAACCGCCTGGCAGAAGCCGAGGAAGAAGAGCGCCGGGCCATCAAAGAAATGATGGACGAGATTTTGCCCGAAGCCTTCGCCTTGGTGAAGGAAGCATGCCGGAGGTTGTGCGGCAAACGCTGGAAAGTCGTTGGGCAGGAAATTGAATGGAACATGGTGCCGTTCGATGTCCAGCTCATCGGCGCGGTTGTGTTGCACCAGGGTAAAATCGCGGAGATGGCAACGGGCGAAGGCAAGACCTTGGTGGCAACGATGCCGCTCTATCTCAATGCGCTGGCCGGCAAAGGCGCCCACCTTGTCACGGTGAACGACTATCTCGCGCAACGTGACTGCGAATGGATGGGAGAAATTTTTAAATTTCTCGGCCTGCGCCCGGCTTTCATTACCAATCAGATGAATCCGCCGCAGCGCCAGGAAGCCTATCGCGCCGACATCACCTACGGCACCAACAACGAATTCGGCTTTGATTATTTGCGCGACAACATGGCGATCCGGCCGGAAGATCAAGTGCAGCGCGGCCATTACTTTGCCATCGTCGACGAAGTCGATTCGGTGTTGATCGACGAAGCGCGCACGCCGCTCATCATCTCCGGCCAGGTGGAGCACGCCGGCAACGATCAATACGCCGCCATGAAACCGCGCGTCGAACGAATCGTGCAAGCGCAAAATCAACTCGTCACGCAACTCGTCAATGAAGCGGAAAAGCTGCTCGCGAGCGGGGATAAGGATCAGGAATATGAGGCCGGCATCAAGTTGTTGCGCGCCGAGCGCGGCGCGCCCAAGAACAAACGCTTCATGAAAGCGTTGCAGGAAGCCGGCACGAAAAAACTCATCCGTCACGTGGAAAGCGATTTTCTGCGCGACAAGCGCATGCCGGAGATTGATGATGAGCTTTATTTTGCCATCGATGAAAAACATCACACCATCGATCTCACGGAAAAGGGCCGTGAATTTCTTTCTCCCAACGAGCCGGAAATGTTTACCCTGCCGGACCTGGGCGAGAAAATTCATGAGATCAATCAGGACGACGAATTGACCGTGCCGCAAAAGGAAGAGCTAAAGGCCAAGCTGCAACAGGAATATGCCGACAAAAGCGATCGCGTGCACAGCATTTCGCAGCTTTTACGCGCTTATTCGCTTTATGAGCGCGATGTCGAGTATGTGGTGAACGAGGGCAAGGTGTTGATCGTCGACGAATTCACCGGCCGTTTGATGCCGGGGCGGCGCTATTCCGACGGTTTGCATCAAGCAATTGAAGCCAAGGAAAATGTGCGCGTTGGTGAAGAGACCCAAACGCTGGCCACGATCACGCTGCAAAACTATTTTCGCATGTATCACAAGCTGGCGGGCATGACGGGCACGGCGGAAACGGAAGCGATGGAGTTCGGCGATATTTATAAGCTGGACGTTGTCGTGATTCCGACCAACGAAAAAATTCGGCGCATCGATCATGAAGATCAAATCTATAAAACACGGCGCGAGAAGTATAACGCGGTGATTGAAGAAATCACGGAGCTGCACGCGAAAAAGCGCCCGGTGCTGGTGGGAACCATCAGCGTGGAAGTTTCAGAAACTCTATCGCGCATGCTCAAGCGCAAGGGCGTGCCGCATCAAGTGCTGAATGCGAAGTACCATCAACAGGAAGCGGAAATCATTTCGCGCGCGGGCGAGCCGGGCGCCGTGACGATTGCCACCAACATGGCCGGTCGCGGCACGGATATCAAGCTGGGCCGGGGCGTTGTGGTTCACCCGAATTGTGCGTTAGTGCAGGCGAAGCCGAATCAAGAGGCCTGTCCGCATCTGCAAGAATACAAATGTTATGACAATGTGCCATGCGGTTTGCACATTATCGGCACGGAGCGGCACGAATCGCGGCGCATTGACCGGCAATTGCGCGGCCGCGCCGGCCGCCAGGGCGATCCCGGGTCCTCGCGTTTTTATCTCTCGCTGGAAGATGATTTGATGCGGCTCTTCGGCACGGATCGCATCGCCTCGGTGATGGACCGACTTGGCGTAGAAGATGGCGAAGTTATCACCCATCGCATGGTCACCCGCTCGATCGAGCGTGCCCAGAAGCGGGTCGAAGGCCACAATTTTTCGATTCGCAAGCATTTGCTCGAATACGACGATGTCATGAATCAGCAACGCGAAGTCGTCTATGATCGCCGCGGCAATGCGCTGCGCGGTGAAAACCTGCGCGATGAAATCCTTGCCATCATTTCGAATTATGTCAGCGAGAGGGTGAATCTCTATGCCTCCGGAGATCATCCAGACGAGTGGGATTGGGAGAGTTTACAAAATGCTTTTCAAAAGGCGTTCCTGATGGTGATTCCCAACGAATTGCGCAGCAAGCCGGGAGTGGAGCGCTCCGAGTTACAGGACGAATTGACGCGTCTGGCAACAGAGGTTTATGAACGCAAAGAAAAGCAGCTTACTCCGAAATTAATGCGCCAACTGGAACGTTACGCCATGTTGCGCGCAATTGATGAAAAGTGGCGCGAGCATCTCTACGAAATGGATCAAATGAAAGAAGGCATTGGCTTGCGCGCCTACGGCCAAAAAGACCCGCTGATCGAATACAAAGGCGAGGGCTTTCGTATGTTCAAAGAGATGCTCGGCCAGATCGATGAGCAAGTGCTCGAGCTTGTCATTAAAGCGCAGTTGGCGGAACCACCGCCCATGCGCCGGCGTACACCTCCACAGATGACGACGGTGCATCAACCGTCCGCCGGCATGGGGTTCACTGCACGAAGCGGCGGCGCCATGCCGGCGCAAGCGCAGCCTGCCGGCAAGCCGCAGCCGGTTGTGCTCGATCAAAAAATCGGGCGCAACGATCCCTGTCCGTGCGGCAGCGGCAAAAAGTACAAGAAATGTCATGGCGCCGAAGCCTGATTACGGTCATTCACGTTTTATCGTCGTTCTCTGAAAAGTGTTGAACTATGTTTGTGATGAATCGAGAATGACACATGCCAAGAAAATTTCTGAGCATGACAGTTTTGAAATTTTTTGAGGCATGGTTCTGCCGCGGCTAGAAGCCGCAATAATTTAATATTCGCTAAAAATCGGTAAAACCTCTTGCTTTTCGAAATTTTTTTCGTAGATTGCCGCCAACTTGAACGGAGAAGTCAGGGGGTTTTGGAGGAATATATTAATGAATGAGCGCGTCGTCGAGATTTTGGTCTATATCATGGCCGAAATCCGCGGCAAAAAATCCAATCCCGAGCGTCTCGAGTTGATCTCCCGCGATCTCCTCCAGCGCGGTTACTCGCAGACGGAAATCAGCTTCGCCTTTTCCTGGTTGTTCGAGCGCTACGAAAACGAATCCGAAGAATTGTTGTACAGCGCCGGCTCGACAAGGCCAGGCTCCTTTCGCATTCTCCACGACGCCGAACGCGCGATTATTTCCTCGGAAGCCTACGGTTACCTGCTGCAACTCAAACAATTGCGCCTGCTCAATGATCTTGAGATGGAGCATGTGATCGAGCGCGCCATGATGGCGGGCGTGTCCAGCATTTCGCTGGCGGACATCAAGACCCTCGTGGCTCATCACTGGTTCAACGCTGAGGGCTCGCATGAGAAAGCCTTTGTGTGGTTTGAAGACAAGCATGTTATTCATTGAGTCAAATTGCCGGATCGGCGCGCGCCGATCGTTCCTTTCCATCGGGCACGCCTCTTTGCCAACGCAAACTACCGTTGCGTTCTTGTTGAAACGCAGGCCCTCGCCATTCTCACGCACCCTATCAAGTAATCTTTTGTTTTAATCAAAGTCGTACGGGTCTTTTCTGGATGCGCATGCGTCCGGAGATCGTTGGATGTTTATTTCACCTAAATCGAACAAGATCGTTGCAAGGTTAGACATGGCAAAAGCACTAGTTATAGTAGAATCGGTTGCAAAAACGAAAACGATTGGAAAATTTTTAGGCAAGGATTTTACCGTCAAATCGTCGGTTGGCCATATCAAGGATTTACCCAAACAGCGGTTGGCGGTGGCGGTTGACGATGGTTTCGAGCCGGAATACATCACCATTCGCGGCAAGGGCAAGGTTTTGACCGAATTGCGCAAGGTCGCTTCCGATGTTGATAAAGTTTTTATCGCCACCGACCCGGACCGTGAAGGCGAAGCTATTGCGCGCCATCTCGCGGATGAGATCGCAACGCGCAACGAGAATATTTTTCGCGTGCGCTTCAACGAGATCACCGAAAAGGCCGTGAAAGAAGCGCTGCATGCGCCCATGCCGATCGATGATAATCTCGTGGACGCCCAAAAAGCGCGTCGCGTCGTGGATCGCCTGGTCGGCTATCAAGTCAGCCCGCTGTTGTGGCGTACGATTTTTCGCGGGTTGAGTGCGGGCCGCGTGCAGTCGGTTGCGCTGCGCCTCATTTGCGAGCGCGAAGCTTTGATTGACGCCTTCGTGCCCGAAGAATATTGGACGATTGCCGCCGAGTTGAAAGGCAAGAAAACCTCGCCGTTTCTCGCGAACCTCGTCAAAATCGATGATAAAAAACCGGAATTGCGCAGCGAGAGTGAGGCGCAAACGATTGCCGGCGAGTTGCGCAATCAAGAGTTCAAAGTAGCCGAGATTAAAAAGAAAAAAGTGAACCGGCAGCCGGCCCCGCCGTTCACCACCAGCACGATGCAGCAAGAGGCCTCAAAACGCCTGGGCTTCTCCGCGAAACGCATCATGATCATCGCGCAGCAACTGTACGAAGGCATCGAGCTGGGCGAAGAGGGCAGCGTCGGCTTGATTACGTACATGCGTACGGACTCGATTCGCGTCGCCGAGGAAGCCGTGCAAGCCGTGCGCGAGTTGATCGCGCGCGATTACGGCATGGAATATTTGCCCAAAACCCCGCCCAAATATAAAGCCAAAGCCGGCGCCCAGGATGCGCACGAGGCCATACGCCCGACCGTGATGAAACATTCACCCAAGGCGATCAAGAAATTTCTCACCGAGGAACAATTCAAACTTTATGAATTGATTTGGCAACGTTTCTTAGCCAGCCAGATGGAAGCCGCGGTTTATGATCAAACCTCGATCGACATCACAGCAGGCCGGTTTTTATTGCGTGTATCAGGCTCGGTGATTGTCTTTCGCGGTTTTTTGCAAGCTTATGACGATTTCCGCGATAAAGATGAAGACGAAGAGAACGGCGAAAACTCGAACGTGCCGACCGCGCTCACCGTCGGCGAGATTCTAGCGCTGCTCGATCTTCACCCGGAGCAGCATTTTACCAAGCCGCCGGCGCGATACAGCGAAAGCAGCTTGATCAAGGAACTCGATGCTTTGGGCATCGGCCGCCCGAGCACGTATGCCATGATTATCAGCACGCTGACCGCGCGAAAATACGTGGACAAGCAAGGCCGCCAGCTCGCGCCGACCGAGTTGGGCAAAACCGTCAACAAGATCCTCATCCGGCAATTCCCGAAAATTTTCAATGTCGAGTTCACTGCATTCATGGAAGATGAACTGGATAAAATTGAAACCGGGAAAAAAGATTTTAGCGAAGTCGTGCAGGAGTTTTATCAGCCGTTCAATCGCGCGGTAACAGAAGCAGAAGCGCGCAAAGACGACATCAAAGATGAACTGCAAGAGACGACGGATGAACTTTGCCCAAAATGCAACAATCCTTTGATCATTCGGTGGGGCCGCAATGGCCGCTTTATGGCGTGCAGCAGTTATCCCGAATGCAAATTCACGCGCCCGCTTGATGTGCAAGAGGTCGCGACCGGCGAGATTTGCGAAAACTGCGGCAAAGAGATGGTGGTCAAAGTCGGTCGTTACGGCCGTTTCATCGCGTGCAGCGGTTATCCTGACTGCAAAACGGCGAAACCGTACCCGATCGGGATGGCCTGCCCGAAAGATGGTGGTATTGGGCAAATTGTGGAACGCCGCTCGAAACGCGGCAAAACATTTTATGGGTGCAGCCGCTATCCGGACTGCGATTTTGTGACGTGGAATAAGCCGCTAAAAATGCCATGTCCGGAGTGCGGCAATTCCTACACGGAAGAACGCTATACGCAAGCCAAAGGCCTGCACATTCGCTGCCCCAAGTGCAAACATGAGCTTGAATCCGCGCCCAATGAAGACTACTTCGAACCTGCCGCCGGCTGATCATTTCCGGCAGCAGGTGGATAACTTTTTGCTCTTTCTCCGTTCCGAACGCCGCGCTGCGCCGCGCACGCTTGAAACACGTGAAGGTGATTTGGCTCATTTCGGAGAGTTCCTGGGTGAAGAGCCTGATATTGCCAAAATTTCACGCGCTGTGGTCAGGCGATATTTAAGTTCGCTTTCACAAGCCGGACTGGCGCCGGCAACGATCAATCGCAAGCTTGTAAGTGTGAGGATTTTTTTTGCTTTTTTGGTGCGCGAAGGCCTGATGTCGAACAATCCGGCGGCGAATCTTGTTTCATTAAAGGAGCCAAAGCGCTTGCCGAAATTTCTGCCGGCAGATGCCCTGCTCAAAGCGTTGCGCCTGCCGAATCTCACACAAGCAGAAGGCGTGCGCGATCGCGCAATTTTGGAGTTGTTTTATGGCGCGGGTTTGCGCCGGCAGGAATTGGTCGAGCTTAATATCGAAGCGCTTGATTTCTCAAATTTGCAGATACGTGTGTTGGGCAAACGCGGGAAAGAACGAATTGCGCCGATGGGCCGCGCTGTAAGACTGGCGTTGCTCGAATGGCTGCGGGTGCGGGAGTCCATAAAACAAGCAGCGGATGAAAAAGCGCTTTTTCTCAATCAGCACGGTGAGCGCATGTCCGCAATGCAAGTTTATCAAGCCGTGCGGCGCTATCTTACACAAGTTGCCGATAGCGACAAGGCGCACCCACACGTGTTGCGGCACAGCTTTGCGACGCATTTGCTCGACGAAGGCGCGGATTTGATGGCGGTGAAAGAATTGTTGGGGCACAGCAGTCTGAGCACGACGCAAGTGTACACCCACGTCACAGCAGAACGCTTAAAAAAAGTTTATCAATTGGCGCATCCGCGCGCGCAGGCGGGAAGAGCAGCGGGGGCGCCTGCAGCCGCGCAGCAGCAAACCACAACAAGCCGGAGCAGCGGCAAAACTCTTTCCAAAGAAAAGTCGTCTTAACCTGTGGCACAGCGAAACACACAAAATAATCAAGGAGGCTTATCGGAATTCTTGAAATGTGCTGTTTTTGCCTGCACTCACCCTTCAACAGGATGACAGGACAGATCAATCAATCCATGCTTGGAGGTCTGTATTCTCCTCGAACCCCTATTTTTAAGGAGGCAGCAATGAAACTCCACATCACGGCCCGCCATTTTACCGCGCCTGAACCTCTGAAAGCATTTGCCCGGCAAGAGGTCGCCCGATTGGAGAAGTATTACGATGGCATCATCGAAGGAGAAGTGATTCTTTCGTGGGAGAAACAAACGCAGGTGGCGGAAGTATTGCTGAAAGTGTATGGTCAACGATTGGCGGCCACGGAGAAGAGCGAGAATATCCGAAAATCGATTACCCTTGCGGTTGACAAGCTTGAACGGCAGGTGAAGAAATATAAAGAACGCCTGCACAAGCGCGGCAATGGCAAAGCAGAACGAGAATTTGACACGCGCAGAGTCGCGGCGATGTAAAACCGATTGTGACATGAAAGCTGCTCGATCTTCGAGCAGCTTTCATGTTTTGCACGAGTAGAGAACGACTTTCTTGAAGAAACCCGCGAAGAGCATATCTCTTTTCAATCACCTGATTTCGGCGCAGGAGTAGATCGATGGAAAATCTCACCGTCGGTACCCTTTACAACGAAACACACACACGGTTATTGCTCGAGATTGTCAACGGTACGTACAGTTTTCGGCGTGTCGTCAAAGACGCCGATTTGCACCGCCCCGGACTGGCGCTTTCCGGTTTCACCAAAGTTTTTACCTATGATCGCGTGCAAATTCTCGGCAATACGGAGTTGCGCTATTTGGACGAGATGACGCCGCACGAACGGATGAAGACTCTCAAGCCCGTGTTGAATTTCGATATCCCGTGTCTCATCGTTACCGATGATAACCGCCCGCCTCACGAGATGGTGGAATTGGCGAACAAGCGCGGCATTACGATTTTTCGCACCTCGCTCAAGACCACCAAGCTGACGCATTTGCTGGGCGAATATCTTGATGAAAAGTTCGCGCCCAAAATTACAGTGCATGGCTCGCTCGTTGACGTCTATGGCATCGGCGTGCTCTTCACGGGACGCAGCGGCATCGGCAAAAGCGAAATTGCGCTGGATCTTGTTGAACGCGGCCATCGTCTGGTCGCAGATGACGTCGTGCAAATCAGCCGCAAAGCCGCCGGCATTCTGATTGGGCAGGGCACGGAACTGCTGCAGCATCACATGGAAATCCGCGGCCTTGGCATTATCGACGTGCGCAGCATTTTCGGCATTCGCTCGATCCGAGCACAGAAGCGTATCGAGGTCGAAGTGCATCTGGAAGAGTGGGATAGCAAAGAAGATTATGAGCGCATCGGCATTGATGAACAAAAAACTACCATTTTGGAAGTTGAAATGCCGTATGTCAAATTGCCGATTTTTCCCGGAAAGAACATCACAGTTATTGCGGAAGTCATCGCGCTCAATCAATTGCTCAAAATCGCCGGTCATCATATGGCGCGCGAGTTCAACGAAAAGCTTGTGCGCAAAATTCAGGAGCGGTCGGAAGATCACATTGAATTGGAAAAATATCTGCAGCGCGATTTTGAGTAAAAATTATCTCACTTGCTTTTTAGGCTTTGTTTATTTAGATTCTCGGTCAATTTGAAAGGCCGCCAAGCTGAATTGCCCGGAGTCAAGAGGAAAAAGCGTAGAAGAGTTTGCGCATTGCACTTCAATCTCCCCCGTTTTGCTGGTCGCTTCTCTACAAGCGATAACTCTTCAAAAGGATAGTCGTTATCCCTGGCATCACCTCGCTCGATAAGAATATCTTTCAGCTTGCAGCACGAACGCCCCGGTTGCAGTTTTCGAACAATTGATTCGGCTACCGATTGTTTGTGTGGCAAGCCGGTGTGCTATGCCGTGCGGCTTAACCCTAAAATTAGGGCGCCGTACCTCGGTTTGAGAAAATATACTTGCACTTGGTGCAAGTCAAAATGTGAGGCACTTTTCACACATATTAACTTTTAGGAGGTAATTTTTATGAAGGCCAAGACTCTTTTGAGTTCTCTCGGCATCGTGATGTTGCTGTTTGTGATGGGCTGCAAAGAACCGCCCACGCAGCTATTGGCAGACGCAGATGCGGCGATGCAAGCGGCGCAAACCGCTGAGGCGAATCGCTACGCCGCGGATTTATTCAACGCCGCGAAAGACTCCTTGAGTGCCGCGCAAGCTGAGGTGGAACAACAGAATTCCAAGTTTGCGCTGATGCGCAACTATGATCGCGCTGCCGCCTTGTTGAACTCGGCTGTTGCCGCATTCAACTCAGCCAAAGATGCCGCTGCCACCAACAAGGAAACCGTGAAAGCGGAAGCGGAAGCCTTGATTGCCCAAGTTACGACCAAAATCGAAGACGCCAAAAAATTGATGGCCAAGGCGCCCAAGGGCAAAGAGGGCAAAGCTGCTCTGGAATTGATTCAGGGCGACATCAATGCCGTGGAATCCGGTTTGAGTGAAGCGCAAACGGCGCTGACCGGCGGTGATTTTCTGACGGCCCGCGACAAAGTGCAAGCCGCGGCGAGCAAAATCGACTCCGTGATCGGCGAATTGGAAAGCGCAATCGGTAAAAAAATGGGTGCACGTAGCTAACGGATTATCTCTGTCAATTCCCCATTTCTGCCTCGACCGGCGATTGTATTTGACCTCAAACAGGTAAAACATTTGATCGCCGGCCGAGGTTTTCTATTTGTAAAGCGTATCCTCCCGTATGACTTTCCGAATCATTCACCGCTCTCTTTCCGAGAAACTCAGGATGAGAAACCGTAACGCGTTACGGCGAATGAGCCTGTTGCTCAACGGCATCAAGCCGGTGTTGGGGCGCACCATCGAAACCCTGCGAGCCGGGAGCCGAAAGCGGTTGAGCGCTTTCAAGGTTCATCTGAAAGAAACCTACCCGGTGCTGAAACATTGGTTCGAAACGCTTCGGCGCAAAAGCCGTGAAGCGTGGCATTTTCTCAACACGTTCATACAGCCGATCCGGCTGCACTTGGGACGTAAACGGATTCTGGCCGGAATACTCGCCGCGATGTTCCTGATGGCGGTCGGCGTCGCAATTGTTCGTTTAAAGTCGCCCGTGCCCACGGAAATTTATGAACAAGCGCGCCTGGCCGTGAGTGAAGCGCGGCATCGCGAAGCCGCGAGCTATGCGCCAGAAGTGATGCAGCAAGCGGAGTATTACCTGGAGCAGGCGCGTGCCGCCTGGCAAAATGAAAATCGCAAATGGTTTTGGAATCGTGATTTTCAAGCGACGCATCAGTTTGCGGAAAGCGCGCAGATCTGCGCCCGCATCGCGGGCACGCTTGCCGTGGCGCGGCGCGACTCGCTGGAACTGCTCACCACCTTCGGCATTGCACGCTTGCAGCAAACCGTGGAAGACTTCCGTAACCAGGCCAAGCGCATTCCCGTCAACAAAGCGCTTTGGCAAAAATTTGTTGCCAGCGAGTTGATTGTTATTGAAAGCAAGTTTGCGCATTGGCGCCGGGATTTTCTCACGGCGAAAGCAAAATTGCAGACCGCCGAGCCGCTGGTGAACGGCGCATGGAGCACCACGAAAGCAACGCTGGAAGCTTATCTGCGCCAGGTGCCGGTATGGCAACGCTGGGTGAATGAAACCATTGCGTGGTCGGCTGCAACCGACAGCACCGCGATTATCGTCGATAAAATGGCGCATCGCTGCTTTGTTTATGCCGATGGCCAATTGCGCGCGGAATATCCCGTTGAGCTTGGCCCAGGGTGGCTCGGTCACAAACGTCAGCGCGGCGATAATGCAACCCCCGAGGGGCGCTATCGCGTGATTAAGAAAAAAGCCGACAAACAAACGATTTACTATAAAGCCTTGCAGATCGATTATCCCAATCACGAAGATCGCCAACGCTTTGGTGAGGCTCAGAAAAGAGGGGAATTGTCGCGTTTCGCCTCGATCGGTGGATTGATTGAAGTTCATGGAGAAGGCGGCAAAGGCGTGAATTGGACGGCCGGGTGCGTCGCATTGGAAAATCGCCATATGGATGAGATTTATGAGTGGTCGGCGGTGGGAACGCCGGTCACCATCGTGGGATCGCTGAAAGGGTTGCCCGCCAATGGTCACAGGTCTACGAGCGGAGATTGACGCGAATCGATGAAGTAGCGGGTATGAAATACCCTTGCATGTGAAAACTGCTGTATTATTTTCTAGCTCAGTTTGCAATATCTTTGTGCACTATCTGCGATCAGGACGATCATTCAAGCTGAATGTAATTGCCAACAGCCATGATAACGTCTAAGCACACTTCGCAGAACGCTGCTGAAGAAAAAAACAGCCGCCCAAGCCTTCACGCCGATTTGGCGCCAACCGATGAGGGCGTGTCTCCATTGGTTGCTGCGGCCTCGCCGCCTGCCGCGCCAGCTTCTACGTTGCGCGTGATTCTTTATGGCTTCCTCACCGGGCTTGTGCTCTCGATCATCATTCTTTTCACGGCGCCAACGTTGCGTGAATGGGTCTTCGCCATCCTGCCGGAGTCGCAATTTTCGCTGGAAACGCGCACGATGGATATTGCAAGACTCAAACGAGAAATTCAGCAAGCGGAAAGACGGCTCAGCAGTTTGCAGAGAAAAATGAATGCGCTGATTCCGCGCCAGCCGTATCTCATTGTCAACTCTTCCGGCAATCGCATTTATGTGATGTCCGGAAACAAATTGATTCACGAAGGCCTGTGCTCCACCGGCAGCTATGTCTTGCTGAAAGCGCAAGACGATCGCCAGTGGATTTTCTCGACCCCGCGTGGCATGTTTCGCATTCAAGGCAAGATTAAAAACCCGGTCTGGCGTATGCCGGATTGGGCCTTTATTGAGGAAGGCCGGCCCGTGCCTCCGCCCAACTCACCGGAGCGCTTTGAAGCGGGCGTGCTCGGCGATTACGCGCTATCTTTTGGCAACGGTTATTTGGTGCATGGCACACTTTATCAGCGCCTGCTCGGTATGCCGGTCACCCATGGCTGCGTGCGTTTAGGCGACGAAGATCTGCGCATTGTCTATCAAAATTTGGAACTGGGATCGAAAGTTTTTATCTACTGAATTTCGGAGAATAGCGCAGCCCTGTGAGCAGCTTTTTGAAAAAAATTGGTAACGTTCTTGCCAAGCCCTTTATGCCTTTTGTACGATTGCTGGCGGGTAATCGCAAACGGCAAATGCTCTTTTTCCTTTTTTTGCTTCCCCTGCCGCTCACACTGTTTGTTCTTGCCGTCGCACTGCCGGTTCGGCAGCACACCTTTGAAGAACCGCCGCCCGCCGCGATGATCGCTGATACGACTCACCATGTCAGACTCAAAGAACCGGAGGACGAGGCAGAAAAACAGGCGCTGGCACAACGGCGCTTAACGCTCGATATCGAAGAGGCATATTGGAAAGCCCGGCAGCAAATGAGCCGGGGCGATTCCATCGGGCTTGTGATTAATTTGACCGATAGTCTAGCCGCGTTGGAAGTCAAAGGTGTGCCGATGCGGCAGTGTAAGATCATTCGATACGAAATGAGCCGCGCATTGGATCACCTCCGCGCCAAAGGCCGCCTCCGCTTTTGGCTCGCCAGCCCTTTTGTTTTACAACGCGAGCTGGCCACGCTTCCGAAAGCGCCGATTCGTGTGATTGAAGCGCCGAAAGACACCATTGAAGCGGAGCAACGCAAGACTGAAATCTCGCTGGAGGATCGCGACGTACATTTCACCTGGGAATTCGACCGTAATCTCACCATTGTTGTGGAGCAGGAGCAAACGCCCTCGTGGGAGGGGCGGGTGCAAAAACTGTGGTATGACACACAACGCACGTGGAACACGGCGCGCGCTGCGGCGGATTCGTTGTCACAAAAAAAGCTGCCGCAACACCGGTTTTGGATTGCGCTGGAACTGCACCGCGACGACGCAAAGGCCATTTATCGCGCACTGCCTCAAAAGGCGAAGTTAGCGCTGCATTTGTGAAAGCAAATCCCTTTGGCGCCCGTCTCAAGTCATCGCCCCGCCGTTATCCCAAGGCAAAAAAGAGTCGCCCGGCTTCCGTCAATCAGTTTTTGGATCGGGTAGAAGTTTTGCAATACGATCAAATCAATATTGTCCCGCGTCCTTTTTTTGCTATCTTGTGACCATGCAGGAAACGGCACGAGCTTGGTTTTGAATAGCCGCAGGATCACGAAAACATTGAACCAGTAACGTGGATGCAACGTGACGCAAGCATCGAATTTCACCCCGCGCAATTTGGAACTCCGCCGCCCGGATTTTTTCTTCACGCGTTTGCAATACATGTCCGGGGATTGGGATGTTGATCAACGCATGCCCTCCAATCTGCTCAACTCGTTGATTGAGTACACCACCGTCGAGGTTGATCCCCACGAAAAAATCGTTTCGCTCGCCGATCCGGAAATGCTGTACGCGCCTTTTTGTTATCTCTCCGGTCACAAACTCGTGCAATTTGCGCAACGGGAGGCGGATCATTTTGAGAAATATGTGCGTCACGGCGGCTTTGTTTTCGTCGATGACTGCAATCATGACATTGACGGATTATTTGCGCAATCCTTTGAAACCCAAATGGCGGAGATTTTTGGCAAGGAGGCGCTGCAAAAAATACCGAATGATCATGAACTCTATCATGCGTTTTTTGATTTTAATAATGGCCCGCCAACCACCTCGTTCGAGTTGAACGGCTGGGGCGATGATCTTGTGCATGACTATCTCAAAGCCATCATCATCGACAACAGGATTGCTGTGTTGTACAGCAATAAAGATTACGGCTGTGAATGGGATTATGATTTTCGCAACAAGCGTTGGCTGGCGGAGGACAATACGAAATTCGGCGTGAATATTGTGATGTATGCGATGGCTGCTTGAGGTTCTTATGGCGAACGATGTATGCCGCTTGAAATTCTAGTCAAAAGCCTCATTGCCGGCCTGTTGGCGAGCCTGGCCTGCGGCTTGGGCGCGTTGCCCTTGTTGCTCAAGCATTTTGACTTGCAGAAGCACACCGGCCTCGGCTACGGCTTTGCCGGCGGTTTGATGCTTGCCGCTTCGGTTTATAATCTCATTCTGCCGGGCTTGCAAATGGCGCAGCCGGAGATGAGCCTCTCAAGGGTTGCGCCCGTGCTCGCCGGCATCCTGCTCGGGTCGGTATTTTTGTGGAGTTCGAATCGTTATTTGAGTGAAGAACGCCTGAGCCAGGCTTCGTGGAAACGCTGGGGCGGGCGCACGGAAATTCTCATCTTTCTCGCGATGAGTATACACAGCATTCCTGAAGGGGTTGCCGTGGGTGTGGGGTATGCTTCGGAAGAACTTTACTCGACTCATCTGGGTTCCTACATCGCGCTTGCCATTGGCATTCACAATATTCCAGAAGGCCTGGCCGTGGCATTGCCCATGCGCGCCACGGGCGCAAGCATTATGCGTTGTTTCTGGGCTGCGGTGCTCACGAGCCTGCCGCAACCGATGGCGGCGCTGCCGGCCGCCATGGCTTCCTGGTTTTTTCAGCCGCTGATGCCCGTGCTCATGGGGTTCGCTGCGGGCGCCATGATGTTTCTCATACTGCTTGAAATTATTCCTGACGCTCTGCACGATGAAAAGCCCGCAAAAATTGCCTGGGCGTTTACATATGGGTTTTGCTTGATGCTGCTTGTGCAAGTTTTGTTGTAACTCGCCCAGAGTTTACACCTCAAATCCCAACCGCAAATTTTTTCCTGCCTCCAGCCCTCCTCCGCGATGGCCAAAAATTTGCATCCGTGAAGCCGGGTTATTTGGGATCAGTCCCGGGCATGTTGGCCCGCCTGCTTATCGCTTAGGTTAATTTACAAGTTGTGTTTCTGCAGGCCTTGCTCGCGAAAATGATTTGACTGCCCCGCCTGACACTCAATTTCATTTTTGCATTTAGCTGCTCCAGGTCAATACGATTGATCACAGCCGCTTACAGCTCGACCCGGAAAAATCGTCTGCGTGTCCAACCTGAATCGAAGCGTGAAATGTATTTTCGTGCAATTGCTGTGAGCCTTCTTTGGCTTTGCCCATCTGTTTCCGTGCTCGCCCAACATAATCAGGCACAATTTCCATGGTTTGTAACGGCTCAGGTTTTGGCCGCTCGTTTTCATGCAGATCTGGGTTATGAAGCAGGAGAAGGCGTGGCCGTCGCTGTGGGGCGTTCGCTTGTCGGCACTCGGCTGGCCGTTGTTTTTGGCTTTTCCCATGCGCGCACAACAAAGTCTTTGGAGCTGATCGATGGCGAACATGAAACCGGTGCAGCCGCATATCAAGTTTTTGTGGCCACGCGTGCGGCGCTGCAACCGACAAAGGTTTTGCCTGTGGAGGTTTTTGTTGATCTCCAAACTGGCTGGCTGCATTTAAGCCCACGCGCCTTTCGTTTTACGGCAGGCGCTTTGGGTGAAATCACCCTGCAGTCGCCGCATGAAAACAAATTCGCACCGGCTTGGGGGGCGGGTTTGCGCTGGCGTTTGAGCTCACGCTTCTCTGCGTTGGCGGAGGTGAAACAACATTTCGTCAGAGGCGCGATTGCTGAATTGGAGCGCAATTCGACGCGCCCGGCCTGGCGGCCTTTTTATCAATGGGGTGCGGGGTTTTCCGCGGCATTTTGAATACATGACTATTGATCGCAACACGACGGTGCTTGAGTATCCATGAATCGGTTTTGCCGCACACAAGAATTGTTAAAGCGTGGCGTATATTGCGCTGTGCTCATAATGTTGGGATGCAATTTTACAGCGCAGGCGCAAATCGCTGTGTTGAAAGATAAAGAAACGCCATTATATGAAATGCCGAGCACGACGAGTCGCAAACTCGCCATACTTGCAGCGGGCGATACGGTGCGTGTTCTGCAGAATCGCGGTTTGTGGATTCAACTTGCGAGTCGTGATGAGCGCAAAGGCTGGATTTATTTGGGGAAGAATCCGGAGCTGAATCGCAAACCGAAGCGCCCGGCCACGTTGTGGACGCCGGAGCCGTTGCCGCCCGGCGGCATCTCGTTCCACCTTGGCGCTTTCAGCAGTGCGTTTACTTATGTGGGAAAAATTTCGTATCGCAATCTGCCGCGGATGGATATTGAAACCACATTGCAATACGCCACCAGCAAGGTCGCTTCATTTTATCTTTTGTATGGGAATGTGCGATATCTCAGGCCGCTCAAGCTGCGCTACGATGGATGGTTGACGGCGGGCGCCGGCGTGATCAACACCGTGCCCCTGAGCGCGGCGAACAATGACGCGCGTTCGAATATGGTTATCAACTATGGTCTGGGAGTGCAACGCCATTTGCGCGGCAACAATTGGCTGCGCGCAGATTTGCGCCAATTTAACGCCTTCGCCAATCAGGGTTTGGTTAATTTTGTGGAATTCACGGTGGGCATCACCATCGGCGTTGATTGGTCAAAGATCTAAGCCTGTTGAAGCCAACCTCAAGCCTGGCCGATGCGGATAATTTGTTGAATCGTAAGGACAACGGATGAACGGAAGAAGAAATCTTAAACTCTGTGTGGTACTGGCAATGATGTTCTTGGGCATGAATGCGAGTTTCAGTCAGACGCCTTCAGCGGCCGTACATGAAATCGCGCCTTATATCGGCTTCTATGCCCCCGATCGTTTTGAAACATCGTTTAATGTAGGATTGCGCTATTTTTACAGTATTGATCGCCGTTTTGGCGTGGGGGCCGTTTTGGGATTCGCCCGCGCCCAACAGGAATTCCTCAAGCGGCAATTGGACGGCGCCGCCTTGGTGGCCGGTTCAGATCGTGTAGTATTTCATGGCGCGCGCGCCGTTCAATATTTTCCCAGCGGCAAAGTCGAACCGTACCTTGCCTTTCATCTCGGATTGACGCGATTCTATGGCGAGAACAGCCTCACCTATGGATTTGGCGCGGGCACGAAAGTCGCCATCAATCAAAAAATTTCTTTCCGGTATGAATTTTTTAACTACATCTTCAGCAATGGACGCGACGCCGCGGCGTGGACCAACAAGAACATCGAAGTCGCGTTCATGCTCGGTTACCGCTTGTGATGAAGTAAATGAGTTCAGCCACGGCCTCGCCGTGGCTGAATGGGGCATCATAAAACTCACCCCCGCCGAATTAATATCCTGCCTGATTTTGCTTTCAAGTCGACTTCGAGCTGCTCACTATTCGAGGCGAACCGATGATTATCTTCGAGGAGATCACCATAAACGCTGTTTTGAAGCGCCGGCACAATGACGCGCTGATCTGCGCCGCTGTTGTTGACGACCACAACCATATTTTCATTTTCATGTGATCGTGAAAAAGCCAGCAGATCGCGCGCATCATCCGCGAGCAGTGTATGATAATTGCCGACCTGCAGCGCCGGATGGGTGTTGCGCACACGAATGAGCTTGCGATAATGCTCAAAAAGATCCTGATCGAATGCAACCGTTTCGGGATGTGCGCGCTGTTCGCCGTTTGGCAAGTAGCCGGCCTCGGCGTAGTCCAGATCCTCCCACACCATCGGCTTGCGGCAACTGGGATCATTCGCGCCCCACATGCCGGCTTCCGTGCCATAATAAATCATCGGCGCGCCGAGGTACGTCATTTGAAACAGCGCGAGCAGCTTTTGCACTTGGCGTTCTGCCGCATTCGGCTTGCGCCCGTCATAGTCGGCGCCGTTGCCGCATGACCATTTGTAATAGTCCATCCAGTCACGCATCGATCTCTTGTCGCGGTTGATAATGCGTGAGACAAAACGATCGGTATCATGGCTGTCGAGCAGATTTTGCATGACAAAAGCCACGTCGCGCGGAAACGCCTCGCGCAACTCGCGCAAGCGCCGGTCGAATTCGCCTGCCGGTATGCGCGTGCGTTCATTCATAAAATATTCTGAACAGGCAAATGTGAAGTTGTAATTCATCACGGCGTCGAATTCATCGCCTTGCAGGTAGGGCTGCAATTCAGCAATCGGATCGATCAATTCACCCGTGAGATAAGCCTCCGGATTGATGCTCTTCACGTGCTCGCGCCAGCGTTTCCAAAACTGATGATGCACACACGCGGCAACATCGAGCCGCCAGCCGTCAATGCCGTCGCCGGGATCGCCGTCGTTGTTGGGATCCATCCAGCGCTTGGTGATAGCGAAAATATAGTCGCGCGGCCCGGTAACGATGCCGTTTTCATCCTGCCGCCATTCCGGCAACTCTTTCAATGACCACCAGCCTTGATACTGGAAACTCTCGCCGGTTTTGGCGTTCTGCCATGAGAGTATTTTGAACCAATCGCGATAACGGGAAGCCTGCTGGCGCTGCGCCACATCGCGAAATGCCCAATGATTCAAGCCAATGTGATTAAACACGCCGTCGAAAATGATGCGCATGCCGCGGCGATGCACTTCGTTGATCAGATGCAGCATCAAGCGGTCCGCGGACGTCCATTTCCAGGTCGTCGGGTCATGGCCGGTTTCGCTTGCAATGATCTTGCGGTCCCATTCCGGAGCCGGGCCAAAATTCGGATCAATGTGATGATACGTGGCGGCGTCGTATTTGTGCATGGAAGGCGATTCAAAGACCGGCGTTAAATAGATCGCATTGATGCCGAGCTTCTGCAAGTAATCGAGTTTATCCAGTATGCCCTGCAAATCGCCGCCGTAACGCCGGCGCTGTAAATTGAACCAAATATCTTTTCCATTTTTGCGTTCATACGGTTGCAGCTCATACCAATCCGCGGCCCAGGGATGAATTTGCCACGGCGAAGAGGTGTCATGCGGATATGCGCCTTCAATATCGTTTATGGTTGGATCATTCTTGGGATCGCCATTGCGAAACCGTTCGGGAAAAATTTTATAC
>SZPB01000008.1 GCA_030263535.1 Cytophagia bacterium CHB2 | reverse complement strand
TCTTCCGTTGCCGGCGATGATGTCATTGTGCGCGTCGGAGATGAGGCGTTGACCTTGCAGCAACTCGTCTCTGAGATTCCGCCCTCGGTGCGTCGCAACCTCAGCGGCGAACAATTGCAAAGCCATGCCATGCGCTGGGCAAACCATCAATTATTGTATCAAGAAGCCAAGCGCCGCGGGCTTGATAAGCAAGCTGAATTGCAATGGCGGTTGAAGCGCGTGGAAGTCGAGCTGTTGGGCGACGCTCTGGTGGAGAAGGAGTTGAACAGCCGTGATTGGCAGGTGAGCGACGGCGAGATTCAAAAATTTTATAATGATAACAACGAGAGTTACAAGCGCGCGGAAGCCGAAATTCTCGTGTGGCACCTTGTCACCTCAAATCTGCAATCAGCAGACTCGCTGCGGCGCGCGCTTGCTGGCAATTCCGCGTTCAGCCGCCTGGCCCAGGAACGCGCACAAGCGCAAGGCGAAACGATCCCCTGGGAAATTTATTATCCGGAATCGGAAGTGCCTGAAGCCGCGAAAGAGATTCTCCGGCTGCGGCCGGGCGCAATCAGCTCACCCATCGCGTTTGAAGACGATTATCATTTGTTTTTCGTTGTTGAACGTTTTCGGCCCGAAAGCATTCGCCCGCTTCGCCTCGTGCGCGACGAGATCGCAGCCAAGCTCAAAGCGCAAAAGCAGGAAGAACGCTATCGCAGCCTGCTGGCAGAATTGGCCGCCAATATCAAAATCGAAAAAAACTTTCACCTACTCGAAAATTTCGTTGCGGACTCGATTGTGACCGGCAGTCCGGCGAAATAAACGGAGGCATTATGTTTAGCAAGTTGTCTGGGAATGTTATTCTGGAGCAAGCTGATATTTTGGGAGTTCAAAAAATAAAGCAAAGACACCCGGTCGCCAGGAAAGCGCGGCAAATCGTCCACACTCTTTTTTCTTCGGCGCCGCGCCATTTCATGTTTGTTTGTTTGCTCTTGACTCTAGTCCCGGTTGCGCAAAAAGCGAGCGCCCAGGAAGTTCTCGATCGAATCGTGGCCACGGTAGACGATAAGATCATCTTGCAATCCGAGTTGAGTCAATATGCTTATCAACTCGCGATTCAGATGGGCATCGACCCGCGGCGCGACGCCGCCAAATTCGACGCGCTGCGGACGAATGCGCTCGAGAGTCTGGTTGATCAAAAAGCCATGCTGGTCAAAGCGGCGGAGGACAGCGTGGTGGTGGATGAGCGCCAGGTCGATCAAGTGCTGGACGATCGCATTAAAGCCATGACGCAGCAGCTTGGTTCGGAAGAAAAAGTGGAAGAATATTTTGGCCAGCCCATGCGCAAGATTCGACGCACGCTGCGCCGCGACATTTCCGAGGGCATGCTGGTGCGCACGCTGCAGCAAAAGAAGTTTCGCGAGGTCAGAATTTCGCGCCGGGAGGTTGAACAGTTCTATCATGCCATGAAAGACAGCCTGCCCGGCATCAAAGAATCCGTAAGGTTGAGCCATGTTTTGTTGAACATCCAGGCGGGCGATGAAGCCACCAAGGCCGCACGCGCCAAAGCGGAAGAGTTACTCACGCGCATTCGCGCCGGCGAAAATTTTGCAGAGCTGGCCGGCAAATATTCCGAAGATCCGGGCTCGCAAAAGCGCGGCGGCGAGTTGGGCTTTATTCAACGCGGTGATTTTGTACGAGAGTTTGAGGAAGCGGCATTTGCCCTGCAGCCGGGTGAAATCTCCGGGCTGGTGCAATCGCAATTCGGTATTCATATCATTCAAATGATCGATCGCCGCGGCGAAAAAATCAATGTACGGCACATTCTTATTCGCGTCGCGATGAGCGCGGGCGACGAAAACCGTACCGCCGAAAAGCTCAAGAGCCTGCGCGAAGAAATCGTTTCCGGCAAAATCAAATTTGAAGACGCTGCCAAGCAATATTCCAATGACTTGACCACCAACGAGAAAGGCGGCGATCTCGGCTGGTTCGAGATTGATCAACTGCAAGTGCCGGAATTTATGGATGTAGCAAAGTCGTTGAAGCCCGGCGAGATTTCACAACCCATTAAAACCCAATTTGGCTATCACATCGTCCGCCTTGACGAACGCCGCGAGCCGCGCGACTTCAATCTTAAAGAAGATTGGGATCAGATTGAAGATATGGCGCTTAATTTCAAAGCGGAGCAGGAATTTCGCAAGTGGGTCGATGCGCTCAAAAAGGATTTGTATATCAAGATCGCCGATCAGAGCTGAGGCAAGCATGCAAATGGCAAAAGGCAGGATCAACCGTCCCGGCTCCTGGCGAGGTGAGGCGGCGAGCAAAAGAGCTTGGAAAAGCCCGCCCGCCCTCAAAAAACTGGCAGAGAAGAAAAGTTTTCAGCGTTTCGCTTCGCTGGGATTTCTGCTTCTGTGGGCAAATCTTTTTTTCCCGTGTTCCATTCTAGAGGCTCAAACACAGCCGCAAAGCGCTTTTACCATCGCCCGCGTCAAATATCGCGGCGGAGGCGATTGGTATAATGATCCCTCCTGCATACCCAATTTGCTGAAGTTCATGCGGCAAAACACGACTATGCATCTTGATCAGGATGAGCGCCAGGTGGCGTTGACGGATCACGAGTTGTTCGCCTATCCCATCATTTTTATGACCGGACACGGCCGCATGCAGTTCTCACCGGAGGAGGCGCAGCAATTGCGGCGTTATCTCACCGGCGGCGGTTTTCTCTATGCCGACGACGATTACGGCATGGACAAATTCTTCCGCGAAGAAATGGCTAAAGTCTTTCCAGACAAAAAATGGGTCGAGCTGCCATTCAGCCATCCGATTTATCACAGCCATTTCGAGTTCACCGGCGGCGTGCCCAAAACGCATGAACACGACGGCGGCCCGCCCAAGGCCTTTGGCTTGTTCCATGAGGGGCGCTTGATCGTCTATTACACCTGGAACACCAACATCTCCGACGGCTGGGCCGACCCGGAAGTACACGGCGATCCACCTGAAGTGCGCGAGCAAGCGCTGCGGATGGGCACGAATATTGTGGTGTATGCGTTGATGAATTAAAAAATCGGAGGTACGGTCAATACTTTATGCCCTCAACCAAAATCAAAAAAGTCGTTGCCAAAGTGAGCATCACAGAACAACCGTCTGATTATGCTTATTGGCAGACGCAATCGCACGAAGCGCGTATTGCGGCGCTGGAGCAGATCCGGCGGGAATATCACGGCTGGAGATACGGTGCTGAGCCAAGACTTCAAAGAGTTTATACAATCGTTAAACGATAATCACGTGCGTTATCTCGTCATTGGCGGATACGCGGTTGCGTTTCACGGCCATCCGCGTTACACCAAAGACCTGGACGTTTGGATCGATTTGAGCCAGGAAAACGCCGAGCGCATGGTTGCCGCGCTGGCGCAATTTGGCTTTGCTTCTCTTGGCTTGCAGGCCAAGGATTTTCTCGACCCGGATCAAGTCATTCAACTCGGCCATCCGCCCAATCGCATCGATATTTTGACTGCACTTGCCGGCGTGGATTTCGAGAACTGTTACGCAAAAAAAGTTCTGACGACTATCGACGGGGTTGAAGTTACTTTTATTGATTTGAAGAACTTGAAGGAGAACAAGAAGACGGTCGGACGCTTACAAGATTTGGCTGATTTAGAGAAGTTGAAATAATCAACTCCTGGTATGCTTTCTCAGAGAAGAGACAGGGGCTTTGATTATCAAGCTTATACGCGAAAATCGCCTCCAGATCCCGCCAAGATTCATCGAGGGACGAAGGCGCGCCAGCAACGTTTCAATGCGGCAGTTTCACGGCTTACCATTCGCATTGACGATGACGTACTCGTGCAGTTTCAACAGCTTACTCCGCAAGCACAAGGCTGCGAGAAGTTGATCGATCAAGCTTTGCGGGAATGGTTGTCTGCGAAAGGTGTGAAAGAGCTTGTGCGTGAAGAGTTGCAACAGAGTCTTGCCGGGTGCAAAGTGGTGCGAACCTGTCAAACAAAAGGTAGATAAGCCTCTAACGACTGAGTCTTGAGAACTGCTTCACGCGTTACGGTTATCAATTCATGGAATTTCAGAAGATCTTCCCGAGGTGCGCGAGCAACCGCTGCGGATGGGGACGAATATCGTGGTGTATGCGTTGATGAAATAAATCTAGTGGAGGAACGACCATGATTACTCGAGAAGCCATTATTAGCGAAATTGCGAAAATCCCAGAACCCCTTCTGGATGAATTATATCGCCTCATCAAGGCTTTTGAAGCCCAAAAAAGAGATGATAATGGCGAGCCGGAACAAAGCCTAATGGCAAAATTGCGCGGCATTAAAATTTCTGCTTCCAGCGACTTTTCTCAAAAGGTTGATTTGTATGCCTCGGGAGGCTCGCAGCAATGACCCGAACTTTTGTCGATACAGCATTTGTCGTTGCCCTGGTCAATTCGAATGATCAATATCATGCCAAAGCCCAAAATCTCTCTGAAATGTACGAGACAGAACCGCTCATTATCACCGACGTTGTTTTGCTCGAAATCGGCAATGCTTTAGCTAGAGATTACAAAAAAGAAGCAATCGAAATCATCGAATCTTTTCGTACGTCCAAAGAAGTTTTGATTGTTGAGCTAAGTCTTGACTTCTTCGACAAAGCTTTTGAGCTTTATAAAAAATATACTGATAAGGATTGGGGTATGGTGGATTGCATTTCATTTATCGTGATGCGTGAATACGAAGTCAGAAATGCGTTGACTTTTGACGATCATTTCAGGCAGGCGGGCTTCAACGTTCTCATGAAAAATTAGATGAGCATTGTATCATAATAACAAACAAATATGAACAAGCCTTCTGACGAAGCCAAAGAGCGTAAGCGTTATGAAGAAAAGACAAGCTTCTAAGTCTCGCGAGATCATGTCAGATGACATGCGTCCAGAATACGCTTTTGACTTCAGCAAATCACGCCCGAATCGCTTTGCCAATCGACCAATAAAACCGCTTCGAATCACGCGCATGCGCTGAAACTTTCGGAACAAAAAATATCTTTAGCACGCAATAAACCCACAATGTCCCTCCACGAAACCTATCTCGACCTCATGCGCCGCCTGCGCGAGTTGCGACGGAATGAAAACCGGCAGCTATGGCTCGCCCGGGTTGGTTTGTTTCTCCTCGCGCTTGCGGGAATCGCGCTTGCCGCACCGGTGCTGGCGCATGGCGTCGCTGCCAGCGAAACGTTTCGTTGGGCGCTGGCGTTGGCGTGTCTTGCTGCCCTTGGCTATGCCGTTTGGCGATTCGTCGCGCAGCCGATTATGCGTTCGCTTTCACAGCCGCGTGATGCGCAGAACATCGATCTCGCATTGCGTGTCGGCAATTTGCGAGATGAGGTGCATGATCGCTTTGCCAACGCTTTGCAAGTATATAGTGAATCTACACAAAATAATGTTAGCGACGTTCGCAAAGCGCTGGCGGCGTCAGCACTAGAGCAGGCTTATCAGCAAGTCCGCGGCCTTGATTTCGGGGAGATTATCGATCGCAAGACGCCGCGAAAACGCGCCTTGACCGGACTTGCTGCGCTTGCGACTTGCTTACTTGCCTGGGGCTTTGCGCCGAAATTTATGTCGGAAGGCGCGGCCGTCGTGCTCAATCCGCATCGCCAAATTCTCGAAACCGCAACACAATTTTCCGTCAAGCCTGGCGATGTCGAAATCGTCAAAGGCGAGGATTTGCTCATTAACACCCGGGTCAATCGCCTGACGACTGAGCAGGCGCAACTTGAGTGGCAGTCCGAGGGCGCGAAAGCTGCAAATCAAATTGCCATGAAAAGCTCCGGCAATTTGGAATTCACGCACAACATTGAACGTGTGCGTGAGAGTTTGCGCTACCGCGTGCAACTCGGCAAGGAAACCAGCCGTTGGTACAATGTCACGGTGGTTGAGCCGCCGCTGATTCGTTCGCTGCAAATCACCGTCAATTATCCAAACTACACCCGGCGTGAACCGCAGGTACTCCCAGAAAATCTCGGCGATATCGTTGCATTGCCCGGTTCGAAAGTCTCGCTGCGGCTCACTGCCAACAAAGAATTGCGCGCCGCGGCGCTGCAATTCAGT
The DNA here is from genome assembly GCA_030263535.1 of Cytophagia bacterium CHB2. NCBI lineage: Bacteria > Pseudomonadati > Bacteroidota > Cytophagia > Cytophagia bacterium CHB2. The sequence continues at coordinate 39,402 of SZPB01000008.1, read as the reverse complement.
TGGGACGCGGCTGCGCCATTGCAAGTGAATGAAGAAACCGCCACGGGCGAATTCAAAATCGAAAAAGCCGGAACCTACGCCATTTCACTGGAGGACGCTAAAGGCCTGCGCAATTTCGATCCGATTCAATATCGCATCGAACTGGAAACCGATCAATCACCGAGAGTAACCATTACGTTTCCCGGCCAGGATGTCGATCTCGACGAAAGCATGAGTGTGCCGCTTTCCGTGCTTGCCGAGGATGATTACGGTTTTTCTTCGGCGGAAATTGTGTACGAGCATCTGTCGAGCCTGGGCGGCGAGCTGCAAAAAGGGCGTTGGCCGCTGCCGTTCAACGATCGCCATCAACCCAGGCTCACGCTGCAAACGATTTGGGATTTTACTCAACTCGACATGCAGCCGGATGATGTTGTGCGCTACTACGCTGAAGTGCGTGACAATGACGTGATTTCCGGCCCGAAATCCGCGCAAAGCCAAACCTACCAGGTTCGCTTTCCCTCGCTTTATGAAATTTATGAAGAAGTCGCGAGCGCCCAGGACGAGACTTCGCAGGATTTGCAGCAGTTGTATCAACAAGCCAAACAAACGAAAGAAAAGATCGACGAATTGGCGCAGCAGTTAAAGAAAGACCCGAATCCCGATTGGGAGCAACGGCAAAAACTCAACGAAACCGCGGGCGCCACCGAGCAGATGCGCGAAAGCGTGCAGCAAATGCAGGAACGGTTGCAGGAAATGATCGACACCATGGAGCGCAACGACATGCTCAGCCTCGAGACGCTCGACAAGTATCTCGAACTGCAAAAGTTGTTGCAGGAGTTGAATTCGCCGGAGCTGCAAAAGGCGCTGGAAGAAATGCGCAAATCCATGGAGAATCTTGATCCCGAAAAACTCGCTGAAGCAATGAAGAATTTTCAATTCTCGCAAGAAGAGTTTTTGAAGGGCATCGAGCGCACGATGAATTTGCTCAAGCAGGTGCAGACCGAGCAAAAGCTCGATGAAGCGCTCAAGAAAACCGCGGATTTGCTCGAACGGCAGGAAGAGATCACCGAACAAGCCGGGAAAAATCCGGACGCGAACGAACGCAACGATCTGGCGCAGCAAGAAAAGGGGTTGCAACAAGACAGTGAATCGCTGGAGCAGTCGCTGCAAGACTTGTCAAATTTGATGAACGAGTTGCAGCAGCAATCGCCGGCGCAGAAAGTCGATGAAGCGGCGCAGACGATGCAGGCCAACGATCTTGCCGGCGAAATGCAGCAGATGTCGGAGAATTTGCAGCAGGGACAAATGTCGCAGGCGCAGGAACGCGGCCGTCGCAATGCGCAAACGTTGCAGCGCATGCAGCAATCGCTTGCCGGCGCGCAAAAAGAAATGCGCGAGAGCCAGCAGCGTTACATTACGCAGGCCTTGCAGCGCAGCTCGAATGATTTGCTGCAACTTTCGAAACGGCAGGAACAGCTTGGCAGCCAGTCAGGCCAAATGCAAAATAATTCTGGCGAATCCGGCCAGTTCAACAACAGCGCAGATCAACAGCAGGAGTTGTTGTCGGGACTCAGCCGAGTGGCCGAGCAATTGTATGAAACCTCACAGAAAAGTTTTGCGATCACGCCCGAGGTGGCGCGTTCTGTTGGTCAGGCGATGAATCAAATGCAGGAAGCGCTGCGTCAACTCGAGCAGCGCAATGGCCGGCAAGCCGGCAATGCGCAGCGTCAGGCCATGCAGGGATTGGATCAGGCCGTCGCCGGTTTGCGCGACGCGATGCAGCAGATGGGCGGGCAGCAGGGCATGGGCATGAGTATGGAGCAGTTCATGCAGCGCATGCTCGGGCTTTCGGGGCAGCAGCAGGGCATCAATCAGGAAACGCAAGGACTCGGCGAACAGGGCATGAGCCAAATGCAACGCCAGGCAGCGATGGCGCGCATGGCGGCGCAGCAGGCGGCGGTGCAGAAAAGTCTCGAACAATTGATGCAGGAATTCGGCAACAAGGGCGAGATTTTAGGCCGGCTCGATCAAACCGCGAAAGATATGGAAGACGTTGTGAAGGATTTGCAGCAGCAGCGCGTCGATCGCCAGACGCTCGAGCGGCAGCAGCAAATTCTCTCGCGCATGCTGGACGCGCAACGCTCGATGCGCGAGCGCGATCACAGCAAGGAACGGCAGGCTGAACGCTCGAAAACCTATCGCAGCCTCGATCCCGGCGCCTTGCCGGGCGATCTCGGCGAGCGCAAAACGAAAATTCAGGAAGATTTGATGAACGCCCTGCGCGAGAAGTATTCGCGCGATTACCGCGAACTGATTCAGAAGTATTTTGAGGCGTTGGCGAGGGAGCAGGAGGAGGGGAAGAATTGAGATGAATGGTTATCAATCTTATCCCGGGCTTTCCGCTGTATTGAGAGTAATTTTATGGATACCTCATCAAGTACGACATGATTAAAGAATTGGACTTGGTCGTTCTCAATCACGACATCGCAGGCTATCCCTTAACGGGAGGCGATATTGGAACCGTCGTCAACTGCTACAAAGATAATGCCGCCTTTGAAGTGGAATTTCTCACGGCAGAAGGCAAAACCGTTGCGCTGCTCACGGTGACCGCAGATGAGATCCGCCCACGATTGTCGTCTGAGATTTTGCATGCCCGGGAAGTTGAGTCTGCATCTGTTTGAGATTATACAACAACATTCAATTTTAGCTCAATAAATGCGTTAGCTATATGCGCATTTTAAAAGACATTTACAATCGAGATGTTCGGCTGACTCAAGAACGTGAGGAACATTTCATTATCGACCATCCAGAAATGCGCGCCCAGCTTGATAAGCTTCGAGAAACTTTGTCTGCTCCCGAAAAGATTGTGCGATCAAAAACAGATTCTCAAGTCGAATTGTTCTATCGGCATTACGACTCAACACCCGTCACTCGAAAGTATCTGTGCATTGTCGTGAAAGCACCAGCAGAAGATACGTTCATTATAACTGCTTATTTCACTGACACGATCAAGAAAGGTGAGATTCTATGGCCAAAGAATTAAGAGTCTGGTACGATGAAGAAGGGGATTACCTCGAAGTTCTCTTTGAGGAAAAAGAGGGGTACTTTCGGGAAACGTCCAATGATGCAGTTATGGAAAAGGTGGATGGTATCGGGAACATCATAGGATTTTCCATCTTGAAACTCAGCGCTTTGCGCGGGCAAAAGCCGCTCGCGATGACGTTGGTGAGCAAGGCGGCGTAGCTTCAAAACCTTAGATTTTTGTTAAAACATGTAGCGCTGGCCAAATGCTAATGATTAAAAAAAATGCCCGCAACGCCGCAAAGCGGCAAAGGCTTCGTAAAGAATTTCTCTACGTTGTCTTTGCGTCTCCGCGTCACTGCGTGAGATTTTTGCTGTTGTCTTGTTTGTTGTTAACATTCAATCTTGCTGCCCAAAATCCCCAGCTCAACTCCGCACGCTTGAATCAGGCGCAAACGTTTGAACGGGTTGGGTATTTCGACCGTGCTGCAGAGATTTACAAATCGCTGTTCGAGTCCGATCCGCGCAACGGCATTTACTATCAAGGCCTCAAACGTTGCCTGATGCAAGTGCGGCGCTATGATGATTTGCTCGCCGCCATTCAGCGACGCCTGACGGTGGTGGACGATCTCAGCAGCCGCATCGACATCGGCGTGGTTTATTACAATCAGAATGATCAAGCCGGCGCCATCAAACATTGGAACGACCTGCTCAAGCAATATCCCGCCCCTGGAACGTACGCCAGTGTGGCCGCGAGCATGAAAGACAGCCGCGCCTTCGACGAGGCGTTGCGCGTGTATCAAGACGGCCGCAAGCGTTTCGGCCAGGAAAATTTGTTCGCGCTCGAGCTTGCCGATCTTTACGCCTCGCGTTTGGAGTATGAAGCTGCGGCGGATGAATATTTGCGCTATCTTGCTGCTGAAACGCGGCAACTGCCGTTCGTGCAGCGCCGCTTGGTCGAGCTGGCAAGAGGCTCCGAAGAGGCGGCGCAGCAAATCGAAAAAGCAGTGAGCCGGCATCTCAGCCAAACCTCCAATACCACTGACATGCGGCGCCTCTTGGCCGTGATTCTGCTCGAAAATAAAGAATACGCGCGTGCGCTGGCTGAATATCAAACTCTCGACAAGCTGGCCGGCGCCAACAATACCGGCGCTGAAATTTTCAACTTTGCCGAGCAGGTGCGTGCTGCCGGCGCGTGGGATTATGCCGAGCAAGCGTATCAACTGATACTCACCAATAGCTCGAAATCCCCGTATGCCAATCCGGCGATGATGGGACTGGCGGAGTGCTATCAGCAACAAGGCAAGCACCGCCTGGCGCTGGAAGCGCTGGAGAATCTTATTTCCAAAGCCGGGACGAATGTGCGCAATCCTTGGGTCCTTCGCGCCATGCTCGAACAGGGCGACATTCAATTCACGCATCTGAAAGACATGGCTGCTGCCATTGCGGTTTACAAAAAAATTTATGACACCGCTACTGAACCCAACAGCAAGGAACGTCTCGACGCTGTCTTTCGCCTCGGTGATTGCCATCTCGCGTTGGGCGAGGTGGCGCAAGCGGTGAATTGGTATGAAACGGCGCGGCGCTTGGGCGGCAATCGGCCGGGCGTTGGTGACAAAGTGAAATTTGCGCTCACGCGCCTGGAGTTTTATCAAGGTCGTTTTCGCAATGCGAAGAACATGCTGGAGGGTATTGTGGCGCAGCCCGCCAAGGGCAATCCGGAAGAGAGCATGGTGAATGATGCGCTGGAAATGCTGCTGCTGATTGAAGCCAATTTTGCGGACAGCGCCGGCGCTTTGCGGAGTTATGCGCATGCCGAATTTCTCAACCTCAAGCAGAATCGCCGCGCGGCAATCGATACGTTGAATGATCTCATTGAAAAATATCCCAACGCGGGAATTCTGCCGCAGGCGATGTATCATCTCGGCTCACTCTACGCCGAAGAGGGGCAATACCCCAGCGCCGTAGCGACGCTGCAAGCCGTAACCGAAAAGCATGGTGAAAGCATTGTCGGTGATCGCGCGCTGTTCCGGCTGGCTGAAATTCACGCAGACAAAATGCAGGATTATCCGCAGGCGCAAAAGTTATTTGAGAAGCTGTTGGAGACATATCCCAACAGTCTTTATCTGGAAGAAGCGCGGCGGCGGGTGCGGAGCTTGTCGGAGAAGGTGAGGCCGATGTAGCAGAGCAATTTACTCTTGTTCATCAGGATTGATGACGGCGAGGCCTTCGTTGGCTGCGGCGCTATTCAATACTTTATCGGAGCCCAGGAAGGTGACGTTTCTACCATTGGAAGCGCGCAGTGAGCTTTGCAGTTGCAGTGCCGTAGCCAGTTGCACTGAATCGTATCCTCGCAAAGGGTATTTGTCGATCAGTTGCATGGCAAAATCAATAATCGCATCTGAGACCGCGAGGCGCGAAAAAAATCCAGAAAAATCTCCTTGGAAATTTTGGCGCGCTACAAAAACCTTTTCTGGGGTTAGATCACCGATGCGAAGACGTCGATACAGGGCGGACAAAACCTCGGGTCCAGCAATCTTGGTGATCATGGCATCACCAGCGTCCGTCTGCTGGCGAAGATTTTTCATGTATGCCGTACCGGTTTCCTCGACATAGATTTTGACGAGTGCGCTGCTGTCACAATAATAAATCACCTCGGGCCTCGATCTTCGATGATCGTCTCGGAAAGCGGCTTTCCTTGTATTGTCACCGTCTTTACTTCCGGAAAAGGCTTGCCAAGGTTGTCGGGATTGTATTCTAATTCCAAGCCCTGCTCTTCCAGTTTTTTATACAGGGCGAGTATTTCCTCGCGCCGGTTCGGCCGCGGCACGGTGACGTAGACTTCCGTCCCCTCTGCGAGGCGCAGCGGTTCGACAGGCTCGATGACACCGTTGCGATAAATGCCTCGAATGGTTTCACTCATAACCGTTCTCCTTACTTTGGGACGGAACAATGTCTTGATTTTTATCCCAAAATGCAAGCGTGGTAAACCGGTATATAAGCCCTGGGGCGTCGCAGCGCCCAACATTCGTCTCGAATGCGTGATTGACTTTATCAAGAGAGATAAACAAAATGCCTCGTTTCAGCAGTTTTATCCGGGCCGCTTTTGTTAGCTTTTACATTTTGGCGCCGCCAGCGTTCTCACAAAAAACGCTGATCTACATGGATTTGCAGCAAACCGATCATCTCAAAGCTTATGGCGTTGCGTATTGGGCATTGGATCGTGGCATCAACGTAGAATGGCTGCTCAATTATCGCGGCGGCTCATTTATGCTGGATCAGTACGCTGAAATTGAGCGCGAATGCCGGGTGCGGGGCGTGGCGTTTCAAAATCTCGGCGGCGGGCAAGCGGCGCAAATTTATGCCGAGATTGAAGGCGCAAACATGGAAGTCGTGCTGCTGGAAAAAGCGCCGGCTATCGCCATTTATACACCGCAGAACAAACAAGTTTGGGACGATGCCGTGACGCTGGCGTTGGAGTATGCCGAGATTCCCTATACCACGTTGTGGGATGAAGAAGTGTTGACCGGCAAACTTGACGAGTATGATTGGCTGCATTTGCATCATGAAGATTTTTCCGGGCAGTACGGGCGGTTTTATGCAAGCTATCATTCCGCAGCCTGGTATCAGGAAGAAGTGATCAAGAATGAAGCCATGGCAAAGAAGCTTGGTTTTAACAAGGTGTCGGAGTTGAAGAAAGCAGTTGCGCGCACAATCAAGGAGTATGCCGCGCGCGGCGGATTTTTGTTTGCCATGTGTTCCGCCACCGACACCATTGATCTCGGCCTGGCGGCGAGAAACACCGACATTTGTGCGGCGATTTTCGATTACGATCCGCCCTCACCCAACTGTAAGCAGGAGCTGGATTACAATGAAACCCTGGCATTTACGAATTTCACGCTGGAAATGAACCCGATGGTTTACGAGTTTTCGGATATCGACTATCCGCCGAGTTACAATCCCGGCATGCGCAGCGCGGAAGCGGATTTTTTTACGCTGTTCGAGTTCTCCGCCAAATATGACCCGGTGCCGGCCATGCTCACGCAAAATCACGTCTCAGTGGTGAAGGGTTTCATGGGGCAAACCACCGGCTTCAAGCGCGAGCTGATTAAGAAATCTGTGACTGTTTTGGCGGATGTGCCGGGCACGCCACAGGTCAAGTACATTCACGGCAATGTTGGCCGCGGCACGTTTACGTTTTATGGCGGCCATGATCCGGAGGATTATCAGCACATGGTCTATGATCCGCCGACGCAGTTATCCTTGCACAAGAATTCGCCCGGGTATCGTTTGATTCTGAATAATATTTTATTCCCGGCGGCGAAGAAGAAGAAGAGAAAGACGTGAGTTTTGCTGCGTTGCTCAGGAGACAATATTTCTCTTCGTTGTCATTCAGTTGGAATCCTGTGAAGTTTGGCGGCAAGATTCGATGGACAGCAGGAATCCGCATTGAACAGAAACAATCTAAACTTCAAAACCCTCGCCCTCACTCTCGGCGACATCAACGGCATTGGACCCGAGGTTGTTCTCAAAGCTTTGACGCAATGGTTGCCTTCAGCAACCGTTCGCGTTGCCATTGTCGCGCCGGTAGCGGCCGTTCAGTTCTGGCAAAAGAAGTTAAGAATCGAACAAAACTTTTCTATCATTCGAAATTTCGCAGAGTGGCCGGCTGATGAACAAGTTGCCCTGATGCAAACCGATTGTGGCGATGCGGCAATTGAAATTGGAAAATGGACAGTCGCCTCCGGAAGCGTTGCCGCACAGGCGCTGCTTCATGCCACGGCTTGGGCAAAAATTGGATTGATCGATGCCATCGTCACCGGGCCAATAGCGAAGGTCGCGCTGGCGGCGGCGGGTTACAACTATCCCGGCCAAACCGAATTTATCGCGGAGCGCCAGGGCGTAAAACACTTTGCCATGATGTTGATCGCTGGCAGCTTTCGCGTTGCGCTGGTCACGACGCATTTGCCATTGCGCAACGTTGCGGCGGCAATCACGCAGGAAAAGATTATCGATAAACTGCGTGTGCTGCACCGTGAATTGCGCAGTCGTTTTAACATTCTCGCGCCTAAAATTGCTGTCACCGGCTTGAATCCGCATGCCGGTGAGTCCGGTATGTTGGGCAAGGAAGAAGAAGAAATCATTAAACCGGCGTTGGCGCAGGCTCAACGCGAGGGCATTGCTGCAAGCGGCCCGTTTTCGGCAGATGCGCTTTTTGGAAGATATGCAAATCGCGCCGGCGATGAAAAATTATCGTTTGATGCCTTTCTAACGATGTATCACGATCAAGGCCTGATTCCTCTCAAGATGGCTGGCTTTGGCCGGGCAGTGAATTACACGGCCGGGCTGCCGATCGTGCGTACTTCGCCGGATCATGGCACGGCTTTCGACATCGCCGGCAAAGGCATTGCGAATCCCACGAGTATGATCGAGGCAATACAGCTTGCGGTGGACATCATCACAAAGAACGACGGAGATCGCGCCGTATAGCCTGGTGGCGGAGTTTTACGATCATCTCATGCGCCACGTGAATTATGAGCGCTGGGCAAGCTATGTCATGTCGCTGTTCCCGCTGGCAGATGATCGGCAAACTCGCGCAACCGCCGCGCGGGCCAGAGTCACGCGGGTTTTGGAGTTGGCGTGCGGCACGGGTCAAATGCTTGTTGAGCTTGCAAAAGCGGGATTCACAGTTTTCGGCAGTGATCGCTCGGCGGCCATGTTGCGCGTGGCCCGGCAGCGGCTCATGCGCGAGGGCCGGCATGCCAACTTGTGGTGTGGAGACATGCGTGAGGTTGCCGCAGTCGCTCAAGTCGATGCCGCGATTTGTCTGTACGACAGCATCAATTACTGCTTGACGCCGGAAGATTTGCAGCGGGTGTTTAAAAGTGTGGCGCAGCTCGTGCGCGGCGGCGGCTTGTTCATTTTTGATATTTGTACGCAACACAATTGCAGCAGAAATTTCCGCAATTATATCGAGCGTGATGCCACCTCAGACTTTTCCTACACGCGCCATGCTTATTACAAAGCCTACAAAAAATTGCAATTCAATGATTTTAAGATTATTGATGAAACGAATCGTGAGCAGGAATATTGCGAGCGGCATGTTCAGCGCGTTTATTCGATTCGCGAAATGGGTGAGCAATTTATGGCTAGCGGCCTCTGGCAGGAAGTCGGCCGTTTTAGCGGGATGTCGCGTCGTCCCGGGCAGGAGCGGGCGGAGCGTGTGCATTTCGTGCTGAAGCGAAATGCGGATATTGATCAAAGCAATTCTTCATTATGAATCTCGTTCGGCTGTCAAATGTTGCGCTCAAATATCCCGGCGGGGATGGCTTGCAGTCCGTGAATTTGATCGTGCGCAAAGGCGAGTTTGTTTTTCTCGTGGGCCCGACCGGGGCCGGAAAAAGCACCGTGCTCAAGATGATTTATATGGCCGAGAAGCCCTCGGAGGGCACGGTGGTGGTCGGGCGTTTCAATTCAAAGACGGTGACGGCAAAACAAATTCCATTGTTACGCCGGCAGCTTGGCATCGTCTTTCAGGATTTCCGTTTGTTGGAAGATCGCAACGTTTATGACAATGTTGCCTTCGTGTTGATTGTTACGGGCAGCAAACAAAAAGACATCAAACGCAGCGTGCTGCGTGTGCTTGCCCAGGTGGGGTTGAGCCACAAGCGTTACAGCATGCCGCACGAGTTGTCCGGCGGCGAGCAGCAACGCGTGGCGATTGCGCGCGCATTGGTCAACAACCCGTTTATGATATTGGCGGATGAGCCGACCGGCAACCTCGATCCGGCGACCAGCGCCGGCATCATGGAGCTGTTGGACAAAATCAATGCGCGCGGCACCGCAATTTTGATGGCAACGCATACGTATTCTCTCGTGGAAGGCGTGAACCGGCGCGTCGTGCGCATCGAGGGAGGAGTGACGACATCTTGAGCTGGTGGTACTGCCTCAAAGAGGCATTTGACGGATTAACGCGCGCGAAACTGGCAGCGCTCATCGCAGCCCTCACGATGGCAGGCGCACTCGTTCTCATGGGATTGTTTGCGCTGGCCACGCACAATTTCGTCGAGATCGCCGGCTCTCTGCGCAGCCGTATCGAATTGGAAATTTTTGTTGATAATGCGCGCGACGAGTCCGGCATCCAAAAATTGCGCCGGCAAATCGAGGCAGTTCCGGGCGTGGCCAAGGTCAAATATGTTTCGCGGCAAGAAGCTACGGAAATTTTCCGCAAGGAATTCGGCGACGGGTTCATCGACCTGCTCGCGTCGAATCCTCTGCCGCCTTCGTTCCAAGTTGCGCTGCAAAAATCGCATCAACACAGCCTCGCAGCGCAGCAACTGGCCAGCCGCTTGCGCGCGCTCGACGGCGTTGATGAAGTCGTTTACCGCCGCGATTTTGTGCAACAGGTGGAACGCTACATCGATTTTGCGATGCTTGCGGGCCTCATCATCGGGCTGGTGGTTTGTCTGGGCTCGTTTTTCGTGGTGATCAATCACGTGCGGCTGGTGGCGTATGCCAAGCGCCGCACCATTGAAACGATGCAGCTTGTTGGTGCAACCCGCTTTTTCGTCACTACGCCGCTGCTGCTGCAAGGCCTGTTTCAAGGCATTGCCGGCAGCGCTTTGGCATGGGCTTTTTTCTATCTACTGCAAAAATTTTTGCTTTCGTCCTACCCTGAAATCATTCGCTTCCCCTCCTACTTCATGCCTGCGCTTGCCGGGTTTGGCATTCTGCTCGGCCTTGTGGCTGCTTATCTCGGCGTAAAAAGATACATCAAATAGGCAGGCGGTTCCGACCACAGGCTCGGGTATCTTGTTTTATTGGGACTTCATAAATTTTTACACCGAATTTCAGACAAGCTGAAAATCGAAGCTCTTCGAGCAGCTTTGAAAACTTCGCCTACAGAAGTAGAGCTGCGACAGAAAGAATAAAGCCTTTTCGGTGGGATTTCATTTCAGCGGACGAAACACTTTCAGAATTTTATTCTAACTTTGAGCGCCTTATGGCCTGCCCCGATTTGCAAGCAAGCGGCAAATCAAAGCTTCTGCGAAACAGCAAAAAATATTCGGCGAAACTCGGCGTCTTCGGTGATCATCGGTGACAAAGCTTTTCTGCCGAAATGCGCCAAAGTCATCGAACATCGCCCCCAAAAAATGGCAAGATGATTTATCGACAGAATTATTTCATATCGTTCTGCCATAAACTTTCAGAAATCTGTTCTGATCTTGAAAAGCTAATCGTATAGCGAGGGCAAAAACAGGATGGATTAATCAAATGATTTTCTACTCACCTCGTTGTCAATCCAGAGTTGGGCGGCGTTTTTATTTGAGAGTCAATGTGCCTCAAAAGCGCAATTCCATCCCGGTGAAAAAGACGGTTTTGCGGTAAAACACGCTTCGAATCGGGGATTCATTGTCGTGATAGGAGATGCGAGCGAGCAGCGTGAGTTCATTCGAAAGGTCGCGTGAGACATCCAAAATCAGATTGTTGCTTTGTTCGCGCTCGGCATCGAACTCCGGAGGCACGATGGGCGGAGTGGATTCTGCATAGCTTTTGGTTTGCACCATGGCCGCGGCGCGAATCAGCCAGCGCCTGGCCGGACTCCAGGCCGCGAGCGCCTGCAGCCGGAGACGATCATAATCATACCCCAGACTGTTGGAGCGATTGAATTGCGCCTCGACGCTGGCCCGCAGCAGCCATTTGCGGCTCATCGTGAATGTGAGGCGCAAGGCGCTGAAATTCTCCTGTTGCGCATAAGGCGCGCGCTGTACCAGCGTTGAGTTGACGTGCAAATACGCAAAACGTAGATAGTCGAGCCGGCGCCGCTGCGCCGTGAGTTCCAGAACAGTGCTGTGCGCGAGGCGGTGGCGCAAAGATAGAAACGCGCCCCAAAAGGTATAGTCAAACAGCGAATCTGAAGCGGCATAATCAAGTTGCCCGTTTTCCACGCCAGCTTCAAGCGCGGCGCGCTCGGACAGGGCGGTGGTGGCGCCCAGAATGCCGCCGGAGGCGCCATAATCTGTGGTATTATTCAAATAATTCTTGAGAGTCACTTCGCCCTGCACGAAGAAACGCAGCCAGTCATTGGCGCGCAATGTAATCCCGCCTTTAAGATCATTCAGCAATTTATGCTCGTCATTGTGCGCGTGATACAAGAGCAGCGCACCGGAATAATCGAACAGCAGCCGCACATTTTTGCTCACCCGTTCGGCTTTGCTTTGCAACAAGAGGCGGCCAACCGGCGCGGAAACCGGCGCGACGCTGGATTCATAAATATTGCTGTCGTTTTCAAAACCGGCTTGTAAGCGATAATCGAGCTGCCAGGGTTTTTGCGCAAACGAGGTCGAAGGGGAAAGGAACAGAAGGACGGGGAGTGCAGGTCGAAGAATGTGCAATGCGAAAGCGGAAAAAAACCGCGGGAGTTGATAACGAAAATCGTGCATTGGATCTTTTATTTTCGCACAGAGATCATCATGCCATTTGCTGCGGGCACTTTGCGGAAATCGGGTTTAGGCCTGCTGATTTACATGATCGCCACGAATTTTAGAGACGCTTGCAGAGAAAATACTTTAAACCTGGGAAAAACGCAATTCTTCAGATTATTTTAAAAAGAAAAAATGGGAGGACAAATACTAAAATCTTTCGCCTGATTAACTTCGTTCGACTTGACTTTCTAGCATTTGAAAGTGCCAACAGATCAATTACCAAGAGAGCAGCGGAAATCCGCGTTTATCCATGCCGAAATAAAAAATTCGGGCAAGACAATTTTTTGCAATTGTTCTGCCCGAAGCATACAGAGTTTTAGTCGGCAAGATGGCTGGCGAGATGAATCACTCTTTCAATGCGAGCGGGTACGACCGAGCTGTTCGAACGCCTCGGCGCGCCGCTTCAAGCTATCCACCTGGGCCTGGCGCTGTTCCAACAGCAGCCGCAAGCGTTCCTGCCACTTGCGCAAGTCCTGGCTGGAGAGATCGGAAATTTTTGCCGGCAGGTTAAATGCAACGATCGCGCCGCCCGTCGATGCAGCCGAGAAAACTTCTGCGCTGCGCGTCACACCTTCGGTGACGCTGAGATTATCTGTTTGCGCCGGTCCGAAACTCGCCGTGCTTTGGGAATTGCTGCTGCGCACGCCCTCATTCAGCGGTTCCAGCAATGCAATTTCCGAGGCGAATTCATTCACACGCCGCCGCATCGTCTCTTCTTCCCGAACGTCTTGAAGCCGTTGATCGAGGCGTTTGACTTCGCGCGCCAGGCGATCGGCTTGATCACGCAGAAAATCGGCTTTGCGTTTGAGCGCCGCTTCATCGTCGTTCGGCTCAGCGCGAACTTCGTAAATAATAATCGCCGGGGGCGGTTCCGCCAAAATTTGCTGGCAGAACGATTGCCATTGCCGGTACGTTTTAATTTCGCGCGTCACGCGCTCGCGTTCTGCGGTGTCGCCTGATTTTTTTGCCTGCTTGCCTAATTCAGCGAGACGCGACATCTCATCGTTCAAATTTTTGAGCAATAACTCAGCTTTTTGCCGCACCAAACGATCCAGATTCTGCTCCCGAGCTTGCACAAGCTGAAGCGAATCGGCAATCCGTTGCGAACGTGCCAGCGCCGCCTCCAGGTTGCGCGCCTCGAATGGCGAGGTTTGGCGCTGCTTCAGTGCGCCAATCGCACGCGCCAAACTATCAGCCTGCCTCGACATAACCTTCTGTTTGGTTTGAACTTCAAGCAAGCTTTGAAGCAGTGAATCTATTTTCACTTTTTGGTCTTGTATGTGGGGAGCTTGCGCCAAAACGGCACTGCTCAACAAACTCACCCACAGTATTCCCAAAAATCTGTAAGCTATTCTGATCATCGCAGTTCCACAAAATAGTTGGTGATGACTATGTGCCGTAAATACCATTACAAACTCCATTCCACGCATCACCGTTCGCGGGCTGCCGACTTCCGCACCCACTTGAAAAGTAGGTATATGCAATTATTAAAGCAAGGGTTCTATTGTGAAGACAAGACAATTCGAGGGATTCCGTGAAACTGCAGGTTGCTGACAAAAACCTCTCCGTTATGACTGTCAATAAAAACCAAGAAATCGAAGCGCTGCTGCAATCGCATCAAACCCGCATTCGCGTCGTGGGTTGCGGCGGCGGCGGCAACAACACCGTGACACGATTGATGGAAGTCGGCGTGACGGGAGTCGACACGCTCGTGATCAACACGGACGCACAAGATTTGTTGAGCGCGAAGGCTGATGACAAGATTCTCATTGGCCGCGTGCTGACCAAGGGGCTCGGCGGCGGCAGCAACCCGCAAATTGGCGAAGAATCCGCGCGCGAGAATCGGAAGGAAATCGAAGAAGCGTTGCAGGGCGCAGATATGGTGTTCGTCACCTGTGGTCTCGGCGGCGGCACCGGCACCGGCTCAGCCCCGATCGTGGCAGAAGCCGCAAAACGCATGGGCGCATTGACTATTGCGGTGGTGACCCTGCCGTTTTGGGAAGAGGGCGTGATGCGCTGGGAGAATGCGCGCCTTGGCCTGGAAAAGCTGCGCGCAAATGCCGACACCATCATTATCATTCAAAATGACAAGCTCTATGAGATTGCGCCGGATTTGCCGCTCGGGCAGGCCTTCAAAGTCGCCGATGAAGTTTTGGTGAATGCCGTGAAAGGCATCATCGACCTGGTGACGACCAAGGGCATGGTCAATCTTGATTTTGCCGATATCCGCGCGATTATGCAAAATGGCGGAACGGCCATGATCGGCCTCGGCGAGAGCGAAGGCCCCGACCGCGCGCAACGCGCCATCGAAATGGCCCTGCAGAATCCCTTGCTCAATATCGACATCACCGGAGCGCGCAATGCGTTGATCAACATCACCGGCGGTTTGGAAATGTCGCTGAAGGATACGCGCACGATAATGAAAATCGTGGCCGAAAAACTTGATTCCACCGCCAAGATTATTTGGGGCGCGCGCATCGATCCGGATATGGGAAATTCCGTCCGCGCCATGGTTATCGTAACGAATTTCCAAGAAGGCAAAAATTTGATGCTCGGCGCTGATCGCACGCTGCAATTGCAAAAAGAATCTGCAGCAGCAGCTAAAATCGCCGCGCCGGCCATCGTCGGAAAATCGGAGAACGCGAGTCACGACGCGAACACATATTTGGCGGCAACAAAGCTGACGCAACCGGCGCAGGAAAAAATGAAACCTGCGCCTTCGCGGCCGGCCAAAAAAGCCGCGCCAAGCTTTGGCAAATCTTCCCGCCCGCTGCACGTTTCGCTGGATATGACCCCACTCGATGAAGACGAGTTGAACACTAATCATATCCGGCGAGCGCCGGTTCAACCGGCGATGCCACAAGAAGTTCGTCCGCCAGCGGCACAGACAAATTCCACTGGCAATACCGTTTCTCCGACTCCAGCCAACACCCCACGATTTCCGGAGCCTTCAAAGCCAGCGGCAAAACCGGTGCAGCCGCAAGAATCAAAGGCTTCTTTGGGAAAGCCACCCAAAAGCGAAACAAAAATTGAATTCACTCCGCCAGCTCCGGCAAAAGCGCCCGCGCCGTCTGAGCCAAAATCGGCGACTGCCGGCCCGCCGCCCGCCGTGGCTTTCAACTCACGGCCGATCGCAGGTTTGTTATCGAAGCAAAAATCCTTCAAAGAAAAAAATCTGGTTAATTTGCAGACGTTGCAGGAAGCGGTTGTTTATCTGATGGCAAACCCGCAAGATGGGGAAACCTGGCAGAATATCAAGCTGTCAATGGAGGGCATCAATCGCTCGGCGCAGATGCTGGAGTTTCATAAAATCGCCGAATATGCCGGCACGCTGGAAGAGGTTGCCGAACGCGTGTTGCAGGGCATTTTCAAAGTCACGCCAGAAATCATCGAAGTGTTTACACGCGCCGCCGCCGTGCTCGACGGCATGATCTACAACGATGCCCCGGCTCTGCAAGTGGCGCAACAGCATCAAACCAAGTTGCAACAACTCGCGAATGAATATCGCGAGGCGAAACCGCGAGAGACGCCCGCGGCGAGCACATCCAAGTCGGCGCTGCCGGCCGCAGAAAATTCCATGCGAACGGCGATAAATAATAGGGCAGGATCTCAACCGCAGCCTGCCGGGGCGGCAACAGAGGAGGGCACACAACCGGCAAGCCGTCGGGCGAGAACTGACGATGAGGTGATGGCCTATCTCAAGGGCCGGTTTGCCGCCCATCGCGAAACGCCGTAGATACAGTTTGAGCATCTCACGGCTTGTATTAACTGAAACGCAAAACGCCCCTCGTTCAAGTTCCAACGAGGGGCGTTTTAATTTTGAGAAAATTTTCCCGGGCGGCAATCAAAATCGTGCGGAGGGGGAGCAATTCCCCAAAAGTAGGTGTTTCAAAATATCCCTTCATCGAGCCACAAAATTATATCACCACTTCGTGGTTTCATGAAGAAAAAACGCCAAATGACTATAATCATGTCATCCCTTCGGGATTTTCCGAACCGAAAATCCCGAAGGGTGACATATTTACTGCACCAACTTCTGGGAATTGCACCCCGGTAGATCAACTTTGTTTTAGCGCACCAGCACAAACTTCTTCACTGCCACTTGATTGCCGGCTTGCAGCTTGTAAAAATAGACGCCGGCAGGCACGGCGCGGCCAAAACGATCAACGCCATCCCAGGAAACTTGCTGGCGGCCGGCATTGCTGCGAAGTTGCGCAAGGCCGGTGAAACGCATCACTTCCTGGCCCATCAAATTATAAATCAACAATTGCGCGCCCTCGCGTGCTGCGCCGGTGCTGAATGACAACCGAATCGCTTCGCGTTGCGGCGCAAATGGATTGGGATAGGCGTCATACAATCCGAACGTCATCGGCGTGTCGCCGCCATGGCCGGCAACGGCGCTCGGCACACTTTGTTCGAGAGCCGTAACCGTCACCGGCGTTTCCTGCCAATTTTTGAATTGCTCGCCGGTGGCCGCTTCATTGGTGATGTCACTCAAATGGAAGGTCGTGAAATCAAAACTGAATTGGCCTTGAATGCGCTGTCCCGTGACCTGCAAACCAAAGTCGCCGAAGGATTTTTGATCGCCGGTATCATTGGCATCCACGGCGCTGTCATCTTTGTAATATAAACTGCGCGCATTGCCGATTTGAGGCACGGTGACCAGCACGAGCAGGGCCATGGGATTGCTGCCGGGCGCTTGTTGCGACGCCATGAACCAATTGACGCGATTGTCGACAACGCCGGTGGCAATGCTGTTATCGGCGACACCATCGATCGTAACGCCGCCGGCGTTTTGCGCATTGAAAAATTTGCGCGTCATTCCGGCAGCGTTTTCATTCAGATCGAGCGACTGGCGGATAAAGTTGATGCCGTACAGCGTCGCATCCGCGCTGTCGATGCGGGCGTTCTTGAAAATAATGCTGGACGAATAGGGGAAATACTGCATTTCAAACGAAAACGTTTGATTCAAGAATAAAACCGAAAGCGTATCCGTCAGAGAGCGATATCCCCGCACCGGGCCTGTTGCAAAGCGCAAACTCTCAAACTTCAGATTGGCTTGTTCATTAACGCTGTAGGGCAAAAGGCCGGCAGCCACGCCATTGACACGCACTTTCAAACGATCGATCAAATTCGGCGAAAAGGCGCCATTGCCCTGCTTGACGGCGGTGAAGTTGGGCAAGCCATTCGTGGCGTGCGAGACTTTGTAGCTCGCGCCAAAGACGGTATCCGTGCCGGCGTTTTGTGAAGCGCCGCGATCATAACTCATATAGCCTGGCACCGTGGGCTGATTCGTGACGTTGCGATAAAGATAAACCCACGCTTTTTGCCCGGGGGTCAGCGGATCCTCGACTTCAAGCTCGAAACGCGAGGCCTGGCGTGCGCCAGCATCATTCAACCATTTGTCGGCGGGTGCGCGGTCGCCGGCGTCACCGGGCATGAATACGACTTCATCATTGGCGTCGATGGGTCCGGTTTCATTGCCGAAGAAGCTGCCGCTGGCGTCGACTTTGTCGATTTGAAAGGGAATCGCAATCCATTGATCGCCCGCGGCGTTGTAGCGATAGGCCGTGAGCGAGTCGATCTGCAAGCCTAACAAAAGGGGCGTATTGACGGCGTCAAACACGATGGGGTCGAATTGGCGGGTCAACGATTTTTGTTGCGCAGCCAGGGGCAACGCCGCACAACACAACGCGAGCACAACGGACGTTACGGCGACTCCAACCTTAGAGCGAATACTCATGAGAAAACCTCTCCTACATGAAATGAATGTTTGGGGTCTGGCAGGGCGAAAGGCGATGCGCTCAAAAGCGACAGGCAGCGCATCTGATTTATTCCGCCGCGAGACCGATGAAAAAAACGCGCGTTCGTGCTCCCCAAATCCATTTTTCAGAGAACATTCTCCCACCTCTGAACCCTATACTTCCGCTTGCTACCCGGCAAAGGCTGCGCGTCCGTGATGGATAAACCAACTTCAACCAAGACTCCTTTTCCCTCATGATCTTCACAAGCTCGACTTAAACAAAGCCCGCGCCACCCGTCTCACGTTTTGCCTGTTTTTGCCCTGCTGCGAGCTTATTTGCGGCAACAATCATGACGCAACGGTGGTGGCTTCGATGGCTGGCGGCGAATCGTGGCTCATGCTGCCCGCGCCATTGTGCGCCGGAGCGTTCGCTCGCACGCGCTGCAGCAACTCCCGCGCTCCGGCGTGCCGGGCGTCTTCCGCTAAACATCGTTGCACCGCCTTGAGGGCGCGATCAGGCCAGCCGCTGTCGTAATAATATTGCGCAACCTTGAAATAAGCCTGCGGCAAATCGACTTTTGTAATCAACTCGTGCAATACTTTTTTGGCATCAAGCTTGACGCATTTGGCAATTTTCTTGTCGTGCTCGATGAAGAAAGCCAGCAGCAAGGTATTGTCGGAATGGCTGCGCATGAATTCTAACACCAGCGCAAGGCCTTTCTCGAACACCTCGTCGATGAGCTGCAAGTTCGTTTGCAGAGCCTGAAAATGCGCTTCCCAGTTTTCTTTGTTGTGCGCATAATGTTCGAGAATGTAGCGCAACTCGCGCACCACCATGATTTTGTGAAAGAGCAGGCCAACATGGTCGATGAAGGCCGTGTCAGCATAACCCGGCACCAGTTTGTGCCCGCTGTTTTTGGAATTTGCTTCATCCGGCCGGCGAAAAACCAGGTGATGATCTTCTTTCACACGGTAAAGCGTGTCGCTGATCTCCTTCAACACCTCGAACGAGGGGGCGCGCTGTTTTCTGACGCGGGCCTGCCGCATTTCCTGGTAGGCATGACAGGCCTGCAAATAGCCCTGAATCATGTTACGCACCTTCCAATCCTTAACGCCGGAGAGGTAATTCCGGTGCGTCTTGACTTTTGCCATGAGAATCCTCTGCACAATACTCACTTTCCTTGATTCGGGAGCGGAAGCCCCGGAGGGAATTGCGGCTGAATCCTTTGGAAAAATCAAAAAGCTTCAGTCGCTTGCGAACAAAGCATTGAAAAAAAACTTGTACGTTGTGCGTGTTTGCGCACGAAATTGCGGCCGAAAGCCAAACAGAATCACGCGGCCCTTGCCGAGCGGCGCTTCCACCAGCGCGGCGCGCTCACGCAAATAGTCTTCACCGTGCAGCCATCCCGAAAGCAAAAGATTGCGCGGCGGATAAGTCAAAACCGATTCGCTCTCATGCACGCGAAACGCCGGACTATTCGTAAAAAAAATGACTTCCTCGCGTTGCGCGCCATAAGCCAGTGGATGATTCGGATTGGCAAGCACCCGCAGCAGCGAACCGGGCGCATTGAATGTGCTGCGCTCGATGCCGGCTGTAACATCCGTTGCTTGCAGCCAAAAATGTTGCAGCAGAAGCTCGCACGCGGCGTTGAAGGCGATCAACGTGCCGCCACTTTCGACAAACTGCCGCAGGTTGCGCAGGCCGATTTCTCCCAAACCGCCAGCATACTCTGCCGGCATTTCTTCTGCGCTGTGGCCGTTCATGATACTGCTCGCGGTTTGGTCGGGCAAGATAATGACCTCGAATGAATTTCGCAAGTCTTGCGCGCGAATGTCGGCATTCCAGAGATTTTTGTATGCGAAGCCGTTCTCCTCCAAGACCCAGCGTGTCCAGCCCTCATCCATGTTGGCTATCCAGCTTTTGTAAAGTCCGATTTTGGCTTGCTTTACGGAGATTCGTTCGACTTTCAGATCTGGCGGCAGACTCCAAAATTCAACAAAAATGGGGGTGACGTGTTCACGCGCATCAAAATTATTTTTCCCCAGCAATTCTTTTATCGTTTTAATATGCCCACGGCCCTCAACGAGAAAAGTGCCAGCCGGCCAGACTACATCGGAGGCAAGAAAATCTTGGGGCGCGGTGAACACCGGAATATCTTTGCGCAATAAGGCGTTCACAGCACGAAAGGAAGCTGTGTTGCGGCGATCGAGCGCAACCACATTCGAATTGGCGCTTCCCGTCAAACGGGATTTCATTTCCACGTTTTCAAGCAAGCGCAGATCATCTGCCGGCAACTGTTCTGCAGCAAAAACCTCAACGCCGAGATAAAGCGGCAACGTGTGCGCCGTCATGTCGTAAGGCGTGCGCGACCGGCCGTCACTCGCCAACACGTGCGGGTATTCCTGCGCTTCCAGCAAGGCTTTGGCAAAATTGCCATAAGGTTGATCGAGCCGGACGACATAATCGCCTGCCAGAAACGGCGCGCCCTGCACGCGAAATTTTTTTTCTGCACGATGTATTTCCACCATGCCGGTTTGCAAAATGTTGAGCAAATCGAGCAAACCTTGCGGATCGCGCTGCTGCGCCGGAATCACGTAGGCAATCGGCTTGCGGTTGGAATCGCAAGTGCGGCGCTGTACCTCGAACAGACTGCGCAGCCAGAATTCCCGATGCCGCGCAGCATGCTGCAAAATCGTTTTGGCCGCGGCAAAATCATAGTCAACGATATCGCGCAACGTCCATAATCCACCCGGCCAGGGTGCGGGAAAATTCCATGAGACTTTGCGCGCATCGTAGCCCAGCCCGCTGCCCAGCGTTTCCGGAGCAACCATCACCGGGGTTGCAAGATGCGCGCTGGCTGCTTCCGTGAGAAAACGCAAACCGCCGTGATAATGCGGATACGCACGCGCCGGCGTCCAGGCGTCAAAAATCGCATTGCTGACCACGCCGGTTTTACCTTGCGCCGTCAGCACGCCTTGCACGTGGGTGCCGAGCATGTTCAGCAACGACACGATGATGGGATCGACATTCGGCTCGACCGGATCAATATAAGGCGGCACGAATAAGCGCGCGCCTTTGCGCCCCATCTGGTGCATATCAATCGTAATATGCGGATGCCAAACATTGTGCAGCTTTTCGACCGTGAGTCGCGTTTCCCTTTGAGTAAACATGAACCAGTCACGATTGTTGTCGTGGCCCACATATTTGTGATACAGCCACGGCATGTCCGCCTGCTCGAACGCGGTGCCAAGATTTTTGCGGTACCAATCCACCACCAGCAACTGGCCGTCGGGATTGTGGCAGGGCATTAACAACGTGATCACGTTGTGCAAAATCTCTTGCGCGTCAGGCGATTCATTCGTGATCAAATCAAACGCCAACTCAGGCGCCATTTGAGTTGCGCCCACTTCAGTGGCGTGAATGCTGCAATTGATCAAAACCACGCTGCGCGCCGCAGCCAGAAGTGCCGGCAACTCGGTTTCTCGAATTCTGCGCGGATCGGCCAGCCCGCCTTGCAGCGTTTGCCATTTGGCAAGTTGTTTGAGATTATCCGCCGAGCTGATGAGGGCTACAATCAAATCATTGCCTTCAGTGGTTTTACCCAAATTTTGCAACTGCAAACGCCCGGAGGCGGCGTCTAACACTTTGAAGTAGTCGACGATCTGATGATAATCCGCAAGTTTCTTATCCGAGCCTAAGCGAAAACCGAAGAAGGATTCGGGTGTGGGAACGTTGTTGTTCGCGTGCGGCGAATCTGCGAACGCCGGCAGCCAGAGCAAAAGAACAAGCGCGCTCGTGTTATAAAAAATGCCTCGTAATGTTTTATTGAAAAACACTGCGTCTCAGCCTCGCGTTTGTTGATCCCTTTGAAATCGCGAGCAAATATCTTGATTTTCACCGGCAAAGGCAAGACGGAATTGGGGTTGATTATTTACTGACGAATCCCTATATCAAAAATCAAATCTCGTCAACCATTTTGGGAGCCACATGAAAGCCAAAAACTTTCGCTTCGCCCAGATACTCTTTGCTGCTATCTTAAGCCTAGTCTGTCAACAACACACATTTCCTAAAACATCATTTTGGTGGGGAACTGCTTCACTCGCCGACGATCGCCAACTGCCGTTTCACATGTTTCTTGATCTCACCGCGACGCCTCCTTCCGGCTATTTTCTCGTGGGAGATGAGCGCACACCCATTCCCGAAATCACGCAGCGCGGCGACTCGCTGCTGCTCAATTTTTCGGAATACGGCGCGCTGATGCAGGCGCGATGGCAAAACGGCTGGCTTCACGGCCAGTATTTGCGCTTTCGCGAGGACACCACTTCGTTCACGTTTGTCGCCGGTCCGGCAACGCCGGAAGAAGCAGCGCGCGCAGTAAAACCCAGCGTGCCGCCGGTCGGCGCCTATCGCGTTTATTTTGAATATGACAACGGCATTGACAGCGCGAGCACGGCAACTTTCTGGGTGAAACATGATTCGATCTTCGGCACGATCCTCGATCCCAGCGGCGATTACGGTTTATTGGCAGGCGTGCAAGATAAAAATCGCGTGCAGCTCAATCGCTTCACGGGCTGGCAGGCATTGCTGGTCGAATTGGAACAAACACAGGGAGATTGGGCCGGCAGGCTTTATGTTCGCTCCGAAAAGCCCTCTCATTTCAAACTAAAACCGCTGCGCGAACTGCCGGCGCCGGCTCACAACCCGCGCCAGACGCGCATGAAAAATCCGGCAGCGCCGTTTCAATTCAGCGGCGTGACGCTAGCCGGAGATTCGCTCACCAGCGCCGATCCGCGCTTGCAGGGCAAGGTTTTGTTGCTCGACATCATGGGCAGTTGGTGCCACAATTGCATGGATGCCGCGCCGCTCTTGCAGCAGCTTTATGAAGAATTTCACGGCGACGGTTTGGAAGTGATTTCGCTGGCCTTTGAAATCAAAGGCGATTTCACTGCCGCGCAAAAGAATCTCGGCATGTTTCAGCAGCGTTACGGCCTCACCTTCCCCATCATTTTCTGCGGCAGCACCGCCAAAGCCAACGTGCAAGTCCGCCTCTCAAATCAGTTAGATGATTTCTTTGCATATCCCACCACGATTTTCGTTGGCCGCGACGGCCGGGTGCATGCGATTCACGTTGGTTTCCACGGCCCGGGAACCGGCGAGCGCTATCAGGCGCAGATGCGGCACTATTATGAAACGGTGAAAGAGTTGTTGAAAGACGCTTCACGAATGCAAATGCATTCGAGCAAGTGAGTCCGGGAAAATTTTATAGCAAAGCTATCCGGCGTTGGTTATATTGCGCCATGCCCAAATTCATTTTAGCGCGCTACATTCTGCGCGAACATGTCGGCCCGTTTTTCTTCGCGTTTTTTATCATCACGCTGTTGTTCCTGCTCAATCTGCTGTTTCGTGAATTGAGCCGCATCTTGAGCAAGGGCCTGCCGTGGCCAGTGGTGCTTGAATTTTTCATGCTCAACCTGGCGTGGATCGTTGCGCTGGCTGTGCCCATGGCCGTGCTCACCGCCACACTCATGGCTTTTGGACGGCTGGGAGCGGACAACGAAATTACCGCAATGGAAGCCAGCGGCGTGAGCATTTATCGCATCATCCGTCCGGCAATCATCGCTGCCGCCGGCCTGACGGTTTTTATGATTTGGTTCAACAACAACGTGCTGCCGGATTTCAATCACCGTACGCGACTACTCGGCAGCGACATCGCGCGCAAGCGACCGACCATCAGCATCGAGCCCGGCGTGTGGTATGATGACATTCCCAATTACGGCTTGCTCGTGCAAGAGCTGGAAGACAGCGCGGGCGTGGCGAAAGCGCGCAACCTGCTCATCAATGACTATACCAGCACGGAGTTGAGCCGAACGATTTCGGCAAAGCGCGGCTTGATCGAGTTGAGCCAGGCGAGCGGGGCGCTGGTGTTGACGCTCTTTGACGGTGAAATGCAGGAAATCGACCTCAAGAAGTCCGAAGAATTTCGGCGCATTGCGTTTCCGCGGCATAGAATTTCTATTCCGGTCGATGACATGTTCCTGAGCCGCAGCGAGTCGGAATATCGCGGCGATCGCGAAAAAAGCGCGGCATACATGCGCGACGAAGTGCAAAAGAATCGCAATGAAATCGCCGAAAGCCACAGGCAAATCAACGCCGCTGTTGCACTCAGTTTGCCGCAGCCGCTGCGCCAATGGCTCGATATGCCGGAAGATTCCACGACCGCGGCCGCCTCGCCGGAAGATATGCAACCGTTGCCGGGCAGCGCCCTAGCCGCGCGCGAACGGGCCAACTTGTCCGTAGGCCAAAATCATTTGCAACAGAATTCCGGCGGACAAACGCCAAAGGCGCGCCTGGTCGATCTTTTGAATACGCAACGCCATGTGCAGGCGCAAGTCAATCGCCAATTGGCTTCGATTCAACAAGACCGGCGCCGGATTGAATCCCTGGACGTCGAGATTCAAAAAAAATACTCCATCCCGGTGGCCTGCATCGTGTTCGTGTTGATCGGCGCGCCGCTCGGCGCCATGGCGCGGCGCGGCGGCATGGCAACCGCCGGCGGTTTCAGTCTGCTCTTTTTTTTGATTTATTGGACCTCGCTCATCAGCGGTGAGGATTTGGCGAAACGCCAAATCATTTCTCCGTTCATGGCAATGTGGTCGGCCAATATCATCGTCGGTATCGCCGGGATTTTTTTTCTCATGCGTTCAGCAACGGTGCGCGCCACCGCGGATTTATCCTGGCTGCCGCAAATCTTCAAACGGCGCACAACTTCAGCAGCAAGTTCAAACTGGCGCAACGGCGACTCATTGCCGGCAGAATCGAATACAACTGCGCAATAAAACAAAATACCTGTGCTTGACGTTTTCGCCCGGTAATTTTCCATTTACGCTTGCAAATATCAATAACCACTTGTTTGGCATCGTATGCGCTTGCTCGATCGTTACCTCATTCAAAAATTCCTGTTCATTCTGGCGTTCTCGCTGGTGGCAGTCATCAGCATTTTTATCATCATCGATTTGGTCGAGCGTTTATCGGATTACATCGACCGGCAGGTGCCGGCCGTGGTTATCGTGAGCTACTATTTTTATTTCATTCCCTACATCATCGTGTTGATGCTGCCCATCGCGATGCTGCTTGCCTCCATGTTCAGCATTGGACAGCTTGGCAAATACAACGAGTTGACCGCCATGAAGTCCTCCGGCATTTCGATGTATCGCATTCTCGCACCCATTTTCGGGTTGGCCCTGTTCGTGAGCCTGCTCATGCTGGCTTTTGCGGAAATCGTGATGCCCGAGGCCAATCAACGCAAAGCCGAGTTGAAAAGCCAGTATATCGATCGCCTGCCGCGCAATTTGCCCACGCGTCTCTCGAATCTTTATTTGCAGGAACGCCTGCCCGAGCAGCAGAACGGCGCGCCTGCAAACGGCGGCCGCAGCCGGCGCGTGTTCATCGGCTATTATAACGCCGCGGACAGCAGCGCCAACAAAATCAGCATTCAGGATTATGAGGGCGTCTTCATCGTGCACCGCATCGATGCGAAAATGATGCATTGGCGCGGCACGTATTGGCAGGCGGTCAACGGGTATCAACGCACGTTTACCGGTGAAAGCGAAACCGCAACACCGTTCGACACGCTGCAATTGCCGCAGCTTTCTTTCACGCCGCAAGTGCTGGTCAAAGTGCAAAAGGACCCCGAAGAAATGTCGTATCGTGAGCTGAACAAGTTTATTGCAGAAGTCGCCGACAACGGCGGTGATCCGCAGCGCTGGTACGTCGATCTTTATCTCAAAATTGCCTTTCCCTTCACGAGCTTCATCATTGTATTGTTTGGCGCGCCGCTGGCTGCCGGGCGTGTGCGCTCCGGCGGCGCGGTGGGCGTGGCGCTCACACTGGTTATTACGTTTCTCTATTTTGGCATGGTCAAAACCGGGCAATCACTCGGCCAAAACGGCTCACTTCCGCCGCTCATTGGCGCGTGGTTGGGAAATATGATTTTCTTTTTGGGGGGAATGTTTGTGTTATCGCGCACCCGCACGTGAAATTTCGATGGATCTATGTGGTTTGGCGCGGGGTATGACGAAGAAGAGAAGGAAGCAATGGGAATAGACGTCAGGCTGCTCATCAATTTCAGAGCAGAAAAATTGGAGTCTAAACGCTTTGTCTATTTACTACTCGGAGCATGATAAAGCTTAATTGAGAAATGAAGAAAATTCCCTATTTTAGCGGGTTTTGATTAAGGAAAAATTAAAGTATTTCACTCTCCGAGTAGTAAAATCCGTGTTTCATCTGTGTCAATGTGCAGTTTTCTCACGCGGCGACTGATATCGCCGTTATTCTCTATTGGAGTTTTTGTTTTGGGGGGAATGTGTGCAACGAACATGGAGGTTGAGAAGATGCTTCACCCCTTCTGAATCAACTCGAGAATGCGTTCAAGATCGTCTGAGGTATAAAACTCGATTTCAATCGTCCCGCCCTTGCCCTTCTTCTCAATGCGAACTTGCGTGCCCAACGCGCGGCGCAACATATCTTCCGCCTCCTGCACATCTGCGGTGACGTTGCGCGCTTTTTTCTTGGCAGCTTTACCCGCGCCGCCATTTTCCGCGCGCGCGAGTTTTTCCACCTGCCGCACGCTCAGTTGATTCTTAATCGTCTTCTTCCACAGCGCAAGCTGCTTTTGCTTGTCCGGCGCGGCCAAAATCGCGCGCGCATGGCCGGCAGATAACTCGCCTTTCTTCACGCTCTCTTGAATCGGCTCCGCGAGTTTCAACAGCCGCAGGGCGTTTGCAATCGTCACGCGGTCTTTGCCGACTTTTTGCGCCACCACTTCCTGGGTGAAATCGCATTCTTCGATTAATTTCTGATAACCCAGAGCTTCCTCAATCGGGTTCAAATCCTCGCGCTGCACGTTTTCTACGATCGCCAGCTCGAGCATTTGCGTATCGTTTTTCACGTCCAGCACGAACGCCGGCACGCCTTTGTAACCCAATTCTTGCACCGCGCGCAAACGGCGCTCGCCGGCAATCAATTGATAGCCGGAGCCGTGCGGCCGCACCGTGATGGGCGTGATCAAACCGTTTTGCGAAATGGATTGTTTGAGTTCCGCGAGGCGGGCAGAGTCGAATTCCAGGCGGGGTTGAAAGGGATTGGCCGAGATCTTGGCAATTTCGATCTCACGAACCGCATCTAACTTGCCGCTGTCGGTGTTGCTAAGCTCGGGAATGAGCGCTTGCAGCCCTCTTCCTAACCGGTTCGTAGCCATTCTTTAAGATCTCGGTTGCCAAACTCATGTAATTTTCCGCGCCGCTGCACACCGCATCATAGAGAATGATGGGCTTGCCGTAGCTCGGCGCTTCACTCAAGCGAACGTTTCTGAGAATCGAAGTTTTATAAACTTTGTCACCGAAATATTTGCGCACGTCGTCCGCAACTTGCCGGCTGAGATTGAGGCGGCCGTCGTACATCGTGAGCAACACGCCTTCGATTTCGAGGCGTGAATTAAGATGCTTTTGCACCAGGCGTATCGTGTTCAACAACTGACTCAAGCCTTCGAGCGCATAGTACTCGCACTGAATCGGAATCAAAACCGAATCAGCCGCGGTCAACGAATTCAACGTGAGAAGACCAAGTGAGGGCGGGCAATCGATGAAGATAAATTTGTAGTTTTTTTCCAGCCGCGACAGCGCGCGTTTGAGAATTTGCTCGCGCGACAGCGCGCCGACCATTTCAACTTCCGCGCCGACCAGGCGCACGTGGGAGGGCAACAAATCGAGGTACTTGAGATCGGTATTGATGATGGCTTGATTAATGTCGAGATCGTTGATAAGGACTTCGTAGATGCTGTTGCGCACTTTGCGCGGGTCGACTCCAAGGCCGCTGGTGGTGTTGGCCTGCGGATCGATGTCCACCACCAACACGGGATTCTCCGCTACTGCGATGCACGCCGACAAATTGACGGCTGTCGTCGTCTTGCCTACGCCGCCTTTTTGGTTCGAAATCGAAATTGTCCTCGCCATGATTGCCGTATCTCCTCACGAAAGATGGCACAAAGTTAGGCGAGTGTGGCCTGAAATGCAAGCCTAATTTTTACAGACGGCTAGGATTTGTCAATTCCGGCTACTGGACAGATGTACAGCAACTAAATATTGTGTATATCCGAAATTTGGCAGGGAGTTCAACGGGATTGTCGTCAGATCAGCAATTGCTGACTAACAGTTACGGTTCGATGCCAACAATCACCAATGGCACGGCGGGAACACCTCGCCCCTGACGAACAACGTTGTAGAATTCTCCTTCAAAATACGCTACACCTGAACTCATTTGACTTTGCAGGCTCTTCATCGGCAAAATCTCGACCCCGACATCAATATGATCCCCAACATAAAAAGCAAGATGCTTGACAAACAAATCGTAAGCAACAAAAGAGTATTTGCCAAACTGAACTTCAATAGCAACGCGATCTTTAACGAAATCCGTTTGATTATAACTGTAAATAGGCTTTTCACCCGCGGCTTCAATTTCCTTTTTTGTTCATCTGAAGCCATGGTCAATGTCTTTCGAATGAGCTTTTCACTCTTGGTTACCCAGTAACTTACCCGACTTTCTTTCCAGTTCTTAATTCTGAGAAGTTCCTTGAAGTTTGCATTCATGGCTATGGGACTATACAAAAGCTTGCCTTTCATACCTTTTTCATTAGAAACCTTTGTTCTGCAGGCTTCGGCATCTATAGCTTTTATGACCGCCTTTATTTCTTTCCAAAGAATTGGTTTATGCACTAAAAGGAACTCAAGACCGTTAAGATGAGAATATGTCTGAATAATCTTCACGAGATGCCAAACTTTCTTTGTTATTCAATCAAAGACAACTGTGAGGCGTGCTGTTTTCTTGTCCAGGGAACAATCGTCATACTATTTCCTGCCTTCACGGGATCATAAATTGGTCGATTCATTGGCCTAGTTTTCAAAATCCCTCGCGATTCCTGCTGAACCCTGTCATGAGCAATCTTGATGTAGTCAGGGACAACTTCAGCGCCAACTCCTTTCCGTTCATGACGAATAGCGGCTACAATCGTTGTGCCGACCCCCATGAATGGGTCAAAGACCCAATCGCCTTTATTCGTGAGAGATAGAACCAGGCGCTCAATCAATTCGACGGGGAATTGACAAGGATGTATAGTCTTTTCAACATGATTACTTTTAACATTGGGAATAGCCCACAGATCTCCTGGATTTTTTCCAAGAGGGTTGCCGGAGTACTGGCCGGCTTTGGGCCCCTTGAAGTGCTTTTTGCCTGGATACTTTTGAGGAACGCGAATTGCGTCAAGATTAAACACGTATTCATCTGATTTAGTGAACCAAATAATTGTTTCGTAGCGGCCAGAAAATCTTTTTTTACAATGCAACCCATGTTCAAAGTGCCACACAATACGATTGCGCAATTTGAGGTTAAGTTTACTGAATATTGGAAAAAGAATAGTATCTAACGGAATAATTGCACTATTCTCAACGTAGTTTCCAACTTGCCAACAGATGCTGCCCGTCATCGACAGAACCCGCACACACTCTTTGATAATTAGCTCTTGTTGTTTAATATACAAATCTAGTTTCAGCCTGCGTTCGTATTTTTTACCAATGTTATACGGCGGAGAAGTAACAATTAATTGAAGTGCATTGTCGGGAATTTGTTTAAGTAAACTCAAACAATTTCCGGGATGGATAATTACTTGGGCTTTGTCGGTAAAATTTGAGGTAATTTCAATCTTCTCGAACATGCTAATGCTCTCCCAACTCAGTCAGCAAAAAGGGGATTATTGTTATTTCGCTGTAAGTTCAAATCGAGACGGATGTAATTGTATTTAAATTAAACTACCTCGCTCAAAAACGCAAGGCAGAAAATTCTTAATAATACGACCCTCCAAACACACTCGACCGCCCACCGCGCTTTTCGAGTTTGATATCCTGCAACGGCGATTTCAAACTGATGCTCATGTAAAAACTCTGGCGCGTGCCCGAGGGAATCCACGTGACGCGCATCTCCCAGCAATGCAAATCGCGATACACGCTGTAGCTTTGATAGATAACCGCCTTTTGCACCAGGTCGAATTGCGCGGAATAATCCAGGCTGAGATTTTTGGTCAATTGCACGCGCGCGTTGCTGAGATTGAGTTGCGCATACTTCGTGGGCCGCAGCGGATTGGCGCGGCTCAAGCTGTAGCTCAATCCAAAATTTGCGCTCCACGGCACTGACGCATCAACATAATCTTGTTGTGGAGAAAAGGGGCCAAACGGCGACGGCGGTTGCGCCAGCGTTTCGTCCTCATCAAAAACATTTTGTGAGGAAACCGGAGCCGCTTCCGGCGCGCCGCCGGTTTTCCCTTGCAATTGAATGCTCGCACTCAACGAGGCGCTGGTGAGTCGGAGATAATTTCCGCTGAAGATGCCATTTTTCTTCCACAGCAAACGATGAATCTCCGTGCCGGTGGAATCGACGTCATAAAAACTGTGTGAGGCGTTCAAGCTCACCGACACGCCGCGCGCCGGGCTGGCCTGTAAATTGGAAAACAACGGGCTTTGCTTGAACTGCTCGGCAGCGAAGTTGTAACCCGTCGATAATCCGAGGTTGAAGAGATTGATCTTCTTCGGTTTTTCTTCAGAGCCGGTCTTCATTTGAAAAAGATTGTTGAGGCCGAAGTTTAAGCTCGCCACCGTGCCTTGACTCGTGCCGCCATAACGATCGAGCTTTCGGGTTGTGCTGTCGAGCAGCGTCACTTCTTGATAGTACCTCCAAAAACTGCCAGCAAAATCCGGTTGATAAGAGAACGAAATGCTGGGCGACAGCTCGTGGCGCAAGGCTTGAATCGACCAAATTTTTGGGAAAAAAGTACCGTAGAGTTTTGTGTTCGCAGAGGCGGTGTAGTTGAACGTATAGCGTTGAAAAAAACCTTTGTCTTCGCGCGAGGCGAGACTCGAGGAAATCAAAGAAGCGCCGGCAGGAAGGTCGGTTTTGCTAGTATCGATGGCAAAATAATCTTTACGGCGATCAAACCAATCCTCTCGCATCGCAACGGATTGTGAAAGCGAAAGCCAGCCGAAATACTTTGGGCTGTATTGTGAAAGATTGAGCGCGTGATTGGCGCGCCCCAGCGTTTGCTTGGGCGCCGCCACGCCGTTCACTTCCCGGCCGCGGCTGACTTGATAACTCGCATTGCCGGAATAACTGAATTGAATGTTTTGATACCACGGAATCTCTTCCAGGCTGATCGTGCTCACACCGCCGGATTTCTTCTTTTTTTTCGGAGCAAATAGCGGGCGTTGCGGCATGCTGAAGCTGATGGCCGGCAACGTGCGGGTGAACGAGCCGTCCTGCAAATCCTTGCTTTCCGAAAGGTTGAGCGAGAGGCTGTTG
The DNA here is from genome assembly GCA_030263535.1 of Cytophagia bacterium CHB2. Taxonomy (NCBI): domain Bacteria; kingdom Pseudomonadati; phylum Bacteroidota; class Cytophagia; species Cytophagia bacterium CHB2. The sequence goes on along the minus strand of SZPB01000008.1, from coordinate 7,775 downwards.
TTGCCCAGGCGCGTCGAATACGTCGCCTGCGAGGTCAAGCGTTGGCGAAGCTGTTGATCGCGGTTAGAGGTGGTGTTGTTATAGAAACTCCCGCCGCTGGTGAAGGTGCCGGAGGCATTCAACGACGAACTTTCCCCAATGGGTTGGTTGTGATTCATACGCAAATCCCACGAGCGTTCTTCCGTATCGCTGAGTGCAAAATTTTTGCGCGTGATTGAGCCGCCGATGCTGCCGCGATAAGCATAACGCTTGACATAAGCCAAATCGCCGCGCAGCAGCCAGCCCGAGCGATCATAGAAATCGACGGTGGCGCGCGCGTCAAGATAATCATTCACCGCCCAATAATAGCCAAGATCACGCAGGAAACGGCCTTCGAGCGCGCTTTGGCCGTATTTGGGAATAAGCAATCCGGAATGACGGCCGGTTTTGGTGGGAAACACGGCAAACGGCAGAATCGCCAGCGGAATTTTGCCCAGAAAAAACACCACCGGCTTGGCCACGACCTTATCCTGCACCGTGATTTTCATCTGGCGGCTCCAAAAATGAAAATGTGGATTTTCATCGAGCGCGCAGGTGGTGTAGGTGCCGCTGCCGACGTTCAGCGTTTTATCATCGACGCGTTTGATGCGGGCGCCGTAATAGTGGCCGCCGTCAAACTCTGTGCGCCCGCGCAAGACCCGGCCTTTTTCGGTGGAGAAATTATACTCCATCTGCTCGCCCACAATTTTGTCGCCGCCATCCGAAAACGTAGGGAAATCGTCTTCACCTTCTGCTTTGCCGTTTGCGGCTTCCGTTGTTTTCGGCGGCGTCGTGCGCAATGAATCCGGCAACGGCTCGGCGAGCAGCGTGCGCTTGTCCATGTCAACCGTAATGCGCCCGGCCGTGAGTGTGGCGGTTTTGTATTTCACCACGGCCTTGCCGGTCAAAACAATCACGCGTCCCGGCACAAGAATCTCAATGGCAGAAGCGGTGTAATCGATTGGGGCATCAAGATCGGATTTTTCGGTGATGGGGGAAGACTCAAGGGAATCCGTGGTTATCGAATCCGGTTTGAACAAGGCCGTATGCGTGCTATCGGACCACAGAATTTCCTTGATAGTGGGTTCCTGGGCATACAGAGCCGAAGGCAAAGTAAAAACCGCCGCAAGCAAATGAACGATACGCGAAAACGCGAGGCGAACAAGAATTTTATAAAAAGGCCTCGGCCATGGCAACCGGTAAACTGGCACATCACTTTTCATTTTTATCTTTTGACTCAGGGTTTTCTTTACGGTATTTCTCCCACCACTGCTGCAAGCGTTTGCTCATCTCGACTTCTGCCCCGTTTTGAGAGGGCCGGTAATACAGCGCCTCTGTTAAATTGCCGGGCAAATAATTCTGTTCCACGAAATGCCCGGGAAAATCGTGCGGATACTTGTATCCCAAGCCGTAGCCCTCGGCTGCCAGCAAACCGGTGGGGGCATTGCGAATGTGCAGGGGAATCGGGGCCAACGGCTTTTCCTTCACCTCCTGCGTCGCGGCTTTGAGCGCCAAATATGAAGCGTTGCTTTTGGGCGCAGAGGCAAGATAGGTTGTGGCTTGCGCCAGCACCAATGCGCCTTCGGGCAGGCCGATGTAAGTTATCGCCGTGAATGCCGAGGTTGCGACAACCAAACCCATGGGATCGGCGTTGCCAATGTCTTCACTCGCGAGAATGATCAAACGCCGCGCAATGAATTTCGGATCTTCGCCCGCTTCCAGCATGCGCGCCAGATAGTGCAGCGCGGCATTGGGATCGCCGCCGCGCACGCTTTTGATGAACGCGGAAATCGTGTCATAATGCTGCTCGCCGGCGCGATCATAGTTCAGCGCGCGCTTCTGCACCGCCTCGCGAATATGATCAATCGCAAGAACGCGCTGACCCGAGGCATTTGGTTTCGCGAGCCGGATGGCCAATTCCAGGCCGTTGAGCGCGGCGCGTGCATCGCCGGCGGAAAGCTGCACCAGAAAGCGTCGCGCTTTCTCGTCGATTACAGCCCTGGCATTTTTAAGTTGCGTATCGTTCGCCAGCGCCTGCTCGATGATTTGCAGGAGCGCATCATCGGATAGTGCTTTGAGAGTATAAACCTGGCAACGCGAGAGCAACGGCGAGATCACTTCGAACGAGGGATTTTCCGTGGTCGCGCCGATCAACGTGATGGTGCCGTCTTCCACGCGCTGCAGCAGCGCGTCCTGTTGCGCCTTATTAAAACGGTGAATTTCGTCGATAAACAATACCGTTTGCTTGCCGACTTTGCGGTTATTCATCGCTTTTTGCAGCACTTCGCGCACCTCGCTCACACCGCTGGCGACCGCGCTGAGCATGAAGAAATCCGCCCGGGCTGCGCCGGCGAGCAATTTTGCCAAAGTGGTTTTGCCGCTGCCCGGCGGCCCCCAGAGAATTAGCGAGCCGAATTCACCGCTCTCAAACGCGGCGCGCAAGGGCTTGCCTTGCGCCAGCAGATGATCCTGGCCGACAAAAGCATCGATACGCTGCGGCCGCATGCGTTCTGCCAGCGGCGTGCTGCGCTGCACGTTTTCCTGCGCGGTTTGTTCGAAGAGATTCATGATTAATGACATAAAACGTGATTAAAACTCATCGTCCTCGTCCGGCGCTTGTATCTGTTGCGCTGCCAAATCCTTCCAGACTTGCAAAACCGAAGGATCAACGCCAGCGGCCAGGAGCCGATCAACAACCGCTCCGTCGTCTTGTTTAAGATCCGGAAAAGTTAACAGAAGCATCGCCAAATCCCGCCAATCCGTTCCGGACTTGGGATTTCCACGTCGTTGATGGTAAGCTATCACCTTGCTGGCAATCAATTCCTCTGGCGCCATTACCAATATTTTGTCAATACGTTTCGCCGCTGGCAATTTCGCAACAGGCCTAAGATCGACTAAATGACGATCACCGGATTTACGCGCTTGAAACAAGCGATATCCTCTCCCTTCACCAATTTCTCTCACCCACACGGCAATGTGAAAGCACTTGCTCAAATAATTTCGAAGCTCTTCGGCAAGTTCAGCGGCGCGGGGCGAAAGCAGATCGATATCCTGCGACATGCGCGGCTCACTGACATAGGCGTTTACGGCCTGCGCGCCAAATAAAACGGCATCGTTGCGGTCGTGCAAAAACTCCAATACCGCCTGGTGAAGGCTGGCCAACGGCAACGATTCACGCATGACAAACTCTCGAAATGTCAAAACACCGGCATTGATCATTTTGGCGCTCTCGGCATTCAAAATAAGGATAGTACACCCGGACGCAGTACTTGTCGAGCATTACTAAAATGCGGGATGGCAAAATTCGTATTCAAAAACCAACCCGGGCTCAAAGGGGCTCGCTTATTTTTTCCAATATAACGGGATGCGTGTGGAGAAGCAAGGGCATTTATCTATCCATAAAACGAGTGACACACGGCTGCAATTTACTGAAGAACCGCAAAACAAAAGCCCACTTCGTCATGAATAATGAAGCGGGCTGAATAAAAGCTCAAAGACAATGTAATAAGAATTGACAAAACCTCTTTGGTGATTAGACAAGCTCCGGAGACGTATCTTGAGGTGTCATCGAAAAATCAACACTTAAACAGAAAGTGCTTCGCGGACATCTGACGGCTACTGGCCGGATTTGATCCCGGCCACTATTCTGCGCCGGTGAATGATCTCTTCAAGTAAATCGGTATCAACGAGCAAAAAATTATCGACACCTGACAACAAGCTTTGATACCACCTGCCCTGATAACTGACCTTGTTTGTCCAAAAGGTTTTATCTACTTCATATTCGCCACAGAAGTTGGGAGTAAATTTCAGCGTAAGCTTTTTTATTAGTGAAGGATTGGTGCTTTTCGGAGCTTCAAACTGAACCCAAATTGCAAAGGTGGGCTCTCGGCACCAGAGTGACCAATCATACTGCACGTCAATTGGCTGCCCCCATATGAAGTGCGGAAAAACAATCTCATCCTGAACGACCGTCCGCTTCAAATCTAATTTTCGAGTTCCGGTTACAGTGCTTTCACCGTCATGTCTAACCTCTTGCAAAATTAAAGCGTTCTCAAGGCGGAATTCTAGTCCTCTAAGCTCTTCGCGGCTAATACCAAAGTACCGGATCATGTCGCAGGTTAGCCGCTGAGGCGTATGCTTTTGCGGCACAACAACCTGACGCTCTACCTGACGATAAACGTATTGTGTTTGATAACACCCGCAAGTGCATGCGAACAAGATCGCCGCAGCAATTCGCAAAAGCCCTGAATTCAATGCCGTCATATCGCGCCCTCCGTATTAATATATTCATCCCAGACTGCGACATTTTCCAACGTTCGAGCAAAGTCATTTAATTCTTTTTAAAGCCAATATCACCGCAAACCGGCAGCCAGCGCAGAACTGTTTAAAAATCTGCATGAAGAGCCGTTAAAATTTTCTATGATGCTCTAAAAACAAGATTATGGGAAAATCATCAGGCGAGAAGAAGTTCCAGGAACCTTCCACAATCTAAAAGCCAAAACTGAAAAGACAAGCCAAAACTTCAAAACCGTTGCAGCGATGCCCTTTCATGTCAAAAAACTCTTGGTCAAATGCAAGATTTCAGCGCGCTCGCGCTCGGGCAATTTTGCCAGTGGCGTTTGCATGAAATCGATACTCTCGCGCTGGCGCAAAACGGACGCCTGTTTCAGCAATTCATCCATCCACGGCTCGACCAGTGGTTCGGTGCCGGCATTGGCGCATTGTGCGACTATCCATTTGCCGATCTTCTCAAATACAAACGGACAAATGGGGCTGAACGCCGACTGCATGCGCGTCATCACGGCCGCGGTTGCTGCGGTCACAGCGCCGAGATTATGCCCGGCCTGCCGCCGCGCCGAGATGAGGTTAACGTAACGGCCAAACGCTTCGATCATCTCGATTAATATAACCGCGGCATCGGTGTAACGATGTTCTTCATAGGCGCGCCGCGCTTCTCCCGCCGCCGCAGTCGCCTGCGCAATGATGAATTTGTCCGCCGGCCGCGCCTCGCCAACGTGCCAAGGCTCGCGCAACATGCTGAATAATCCCGCTAATTTTGCCGTCAACAGATGCACGGATTTGCGGCCGCGCTTGAGTTTGCTTTCGGCAGCGGTGGCGGCTTCTTGAAAGCCGTTTTCGACACAGAGCAGATAACCGAGGCGCAGCGCATCTGCGCCGAAGCGGCGAATCAGCGTGCTCGGTTGCACCACGTTGCCGAGGCTGTGCCGCATCGGCCGCCGCACCGCGCGGAACAGAAAGCGTTCCTCATCATGCGCTTCCGGGCTGACTTCGGCGCGCGTTTGCAAAGCGCGCTCGGAGATTTGCAAACGGCCATGTACAATGATATGCTGAAACGCCGGGCGGCCGGTGATCAACAATGCGACGATTTGCGAGGGCGCGATCCAGCGCAACAGCAATTCCGGATCGACAAAGACTTCGTCAATCGGAGCAGGCGCGGGTTGCGCCGGCCAGCCCGCGCCTTGCAGCGCCCACGCGGCCAGTGAGAACCACGTCGAAAACACCGCGCCCGGATGGCCGGGGATTACATTGCCCCACCACTGTTGCCGCGAGATGCACCACGGTTCCAAATTCTCAAGATGCGCCAGCACGCGTTCGCGCCAGCGCGTGTGCGAAAACTGCACGGCGCCCGTTTCAATCGCGCGGCGCAAATGGCCGGCGCCATTTTCAACGTTGACAAAGAACTGCTCGGAATAACGCTGATAGACCACGGCCTCGCAACGCTGGCAGCGGTGCGCATCAATGGCTTCATGTCCGGCAATTTGCGTGGCGTCTGCGCCAATATGCCCCAGCACTTTGCGGCGCGCTTCCTCAAGCGATAGCTCGGTATAACCGGCGATGCTCACCGCGCCTTTTTCATCGAATACGACCACGCGTTCGCGAATGCCGGCGTCACGCGCGATTTGATCATCGCTGCGGTTGTGCGCCGGCACCAAAAAGACGGCGTCTGCCGCAAGCTCATCAACAGCGATGATTGGGACGTCATTGCCGTTCACCGGATGCTTCGCCTGTTGCCCGGCAAATTTGCCAAACGTCCCGGAGGCTTTAACCGCCACCGCCACTGCGCCCAAAACCAATTCCGGAAAATGGGTTTTCGTCTCGACTGCGCCCGCTTTCGTGCGAAAACGAATGCTGTAATGATGATCGATTTTCAGTTTGCTGCGGCCGACGTCCGAGGACACCAAAACCGTTTCGCAGCGCGGGCAATGATACGCCCAGCGCTTTTCACGCACCAGCAAACCGGCATCTTTGAGGCGGTAAAACAATCGTTCACCGCTGCGCTTGCCGGATTCCGCCATGGGATCGAGCCAGGCCGGCGGATCGAAACCAATGCCGAGCTGCTGCAATTGTTCGCGAATAGCGGCGTCGTTGCGATTGTAATAATCGCGGCATTTCGCGATGAAATCTGCGCGGCCAACTTCTTCACGCTCATAAGGCAGTGACCGCTCGATTGCCAACTGTAACGCCAGCCCGCCGTGATCCGAGCCGAGCACGCGCCGCGGCCGTTTTTCCGTCAACATTTCAAGCGCACGCGCACGCACATCTAGCAGCAGCGGCGACATGAATGAGGAAAGATTGGGACTCGAAATCGCTGAAACCGGCGCAGCGGCAATGGCTTTCTCCTCGCCGCGAAAGCGATTCTGTTTTTCCCAAGTGACGCAAAGCACCGGCTCGTCGATGGGCGGATCGAAAAGCGTTCGCATTATCTGCCGAGAGGCTTCAGCTAGCTCGGTCGAACCGGCTTGCGGTGAGCCTGCCGAACCCACTTGTGGTGAGCTTGTCGAACCAGCTTGCCGTGAGCTTGTCGAATCGGCCCAATTCGAAGCAATCAAATGATCGATGATGCGGCGGCCGCGGTGTCCGAGAATCGGGTGCAGCTCGCTGGCCGCGACGTCTGCCAGCTCGTTCGCGGCTTGCGTCGGCGGAATAAAGAGATTGTGCGCATGCCGCAGCACGCGCAGCGTATCGGGATAGACGCGCTCGGCGGCCACGCGAATATCGTCCTGCAAATAGCCGTGCCATTCGTCGCAGCAATTGGTAATGCCCATGCGGTTGCACACATAATCCGGCACGAAGCTGATGCCGCGCCGCCACAGGCGCTCGGGATCGTAACGTTCTTCCAGCAAAATATTGTTGGCTGCCCCGCACACCAGTTTCACTTTCAAGCGCGGAATCGTTTGCGCATTGATCACACCCCCGCGCGCGCACGGCGCGAGAATGTCGGCCTCGAGATCGAAAATTTCATCCGGCCCCACCACCTGCAAGCGCGGCTGCTTGGCTTTGAGCGCTTGAATCGCCTGCTCGTTCACATCCGCAATCCAGACGCGCGCGCCGAGATCATTGAGCAGCTCGATCAGGGGGCGGCCCACGTTGCCTGCGCCTTGCACCGCCACGCGCACGCCTTTGAGATCATCCGAGCCGGTGAGAAAATGCCACGCGGCCTGCAAGCCGCGCAACACGCCTTGCGCGGTGAAGGGTGAAGGATTGCCGCTGCCGCCGAGTTTTTCAGAGATACATGTCGTGAAACGATTCTGGCTGAGCAGCGCATCCATGTCCGCTGTTTTGGTGCCGACATCTTCCGCGGTGTAGTAAATGCCGCCCAGGCTCGCCACGAAACGGCCATAGGCTTCGAAGAGACGGCGGCGCTCCGGGCCGGGCGGCAACTCATCCGGCATGTTGAGATTGGGCGGCAACGGAATGATGCCCTTGCCTCCGCCCCACCACAAACCGGCGAGCGC